>JACZXM010000524.1 GCA_022571615.1 Acidobacteriota bacterium
CGGCGGACGGGTGAGTAACGCGTGGGAACGTGCCTTCTGGTTCGGAATAACCCTGGGAAACTAGGGCTTCTCTATTCGGGGTTCATCGGTCAACGCCCTTTCGTGCGCATCCTGGTTCGACGCGTGATCGGCCCTGTGGAGCTCTTGCTTCTCTCCGAGGTCGGCCGGTGCCGCCTCATGATGGGGTTAGAGGGAGTGGGCGGATCCATCTAAGCCGCGCGCTCGGCAGAACCGACGCTCGAGTTTCCTCGGTCTCACCCGCTCCCGTCGTCCCCACAGGGACCTCCTCCACGCCGGAGGAGCTCGGTGTTACGTGATGCTGATCCGTAAGCTTCAGGCCGCCGTCGCGGCTTCGGTCGACCAGCGGAAATCCTTCTCGTCGCGCCACATGCGATGCAGCACGATCGCCAGCTTGCGGGCGACGGCCACGAGGGCCTTCTGCATGCCTCTGCGCTTGGCCACAGCCAGCCCCCAGACCTTCAGCGAGGACCATCGAACCCGAGGGCCAGTCAGCAGCACGAGCGCGGCCTCGTAGAGCGCGGCACGCATCATCGTGTCGCCGCACTTCGAGACTCGGCCGACCCGCATCGTCTCGCCGGACTGGTAGAGCCGCGGCGTCAGACCATAATGCGCCCCGACGCATTGCGATCGTCCGAAGCGGGCTGGGTTGTCGACGCAGGTACGGTAGGTCAACGCCACGACCGGCCCGACGCCGGGCGCGGTCATCAAGCGCCGGCAGACCGGGTCGGTGCGGACCTGGTCCAGCAGCATTTTGTGCAGCTTGGCCAGTTGGGTCCGCAGCGCCGAGCGCGCCTCCAGCAGCGGCAGGACCACGGCCGCGACGAAGGGCAGATCGAGCACGAGGTCGCGTACGCGCTGCTCGAAACCGGCAGCCCCCACGACACCGACTTTGAGGCCGAAGTTGCGCAGTTGGCCGCGCAGGTCGCTCTCGATGTCGTAAGCCTTGCGCTGAAGCAGCTTGCGCGAGGTCAGGAGCAGCCGGCGTTGCTGGCTGGCCGGCGTTTTGACGTGGACCGGCTTGAACAGGCCGACCCGCATCATCTGGGCTATGCCCATCGCGTCGTTGCGGTCGGTCTTGTTGATGCGGGCCGAGAGGGCCGCATGCATGTGGCGGGTCTCGACGCAGATCGCCGGCAGTCCGGCTTCGACCAGGCCGGCGTAGAGCCACGGTGAGAGCGGTCCCGCCTCCAGGCCGACACGCGCGTAGCTGTGGCCGAGGTCGATCAGGTGCCGGCCGATCACCTCGGGATGGCTCTCGACGGTGGCCCGGTGCACGACCTTACCATGGGGATCGATGATGCAGATTGCGGTCTCCTTCACGGAGACATCGAGGCCGACGTGGTGCTGCTCGCTCATGGTGGGGCTCCGGGATTGGATCGAAGCGCCATCATGCCGCCGCTTCCGCTGCGCGAGGCACCCCGAATACCCCATCTAGCCCGCTCGGCCCCGCTCCTCGCACAGAAGAACCTGTTCGCGCCGCCGACCCCGGAGGGCACGGTGGTGGCACCCGGCCCCCTCGGTGCCGTCTCGTGGCCGCCGACCAGGACCGCTTGACCCTCCGTTACCGCAACGTGGAGATCCCCGTGGCCTGGTCGACGCTCTCGCCCGAGCACTTTTACCGGATCGCCCTCAAGTATACGGACAACCGTGAGCAGCTCGCTGCCTATCGCCGGGAGACCGGGCTGTTGGTTGAAGAGCCTTCCAGGTAGGTTCGCGGCATGGAAATGCGCCTCGCATGGTCGCGGCTTTTACCTGGAGAAGTTTACAGGATCGCCAGGCAGTATGCCGGCGTCCCCTCGGGCAGCGACTGAAATCACCATCGGGCTACTGAGACAGGAGGAACCATCATGTTGGCACACACCCTGCGAGTTGAAACGTGCACGTGTGTGCTGAGCCTTACCGCGCTGGCCGTGACGTCCGCCGGTTGCGCGCAGGTGGAGGAGCGCGACCGGGTCACCCAGTACGGTATCACCTGGACGTTTGACAAGGAGTATGAGACGGGAACCTTTATAACCGGGGACTGGTGGGTGCGCGGGCCTGTTAAAGTAATTTCT
>JACZXM010000525.1 GCA_022571615.1 Acidobacteriota bacterium
GTGATGAGCCACACTTCGTGGCCGCGCTAGCATGACGGTGTGGCTGACCGAAGCCAATGTGGCAACGCTGCCACTCCGACTATCGCCATATCATCGGGCACGAAATCCTCCCGACGATCAAATCCGCAGCAACTCCTGCATGACAGTCCGCATACATTTCCTTCGAGCACGAAAAGGGAACGTTGATGGCCCATAAGCAAATCGGGCGAGACATCGATCCATACCTCACGACCACCGAATATCTGGATGCCAACCACCCGCTCGTTCGTTCGACGGCGGACACCCTCACCCGAGGGACAACCGGGGATGTCGAGCGGGTCGGGCGCATTTATCACTACGTGCGTGACCTGCCCTACGACATCCTCGCGTCCTTCCGATATCTCGCGGAAGGAAAGCGCTCCGCCAGCGACGTTATCGAGCACGGGGTCGCATTCTGCATGGGCAAGGCGAGCTCGTTCGTCGCATTATCCCGGGCAGCGGGTGTCCCTGCCCGCGTTGCCTTCCAGACGCTGGCTTCCCCCGACAAGGAATTCCTCTCACCGCAGGTGCGCGGTTTATGGGGAAGCAAGACGGGGAGGCCGTTGCCCGGGCACTCGGTTGGCGAGGCCTACCTGAACGGGCGATGGGCCGTGCCGGCGTGCCAGCGGCCTCCGACTCGGATTCTGACCCGCGGATCGGACTGAATGTTGCGGACGTACTGCGATCTCTCACCGAACTCCGATACGAGCCAGAATCGGTTGCTGTCCAACTGGCCGCCAATCGGTGTACGGCCATGCGGCGGCCTGGTGTTCGTTGGTAAATCATCGCCACGTCGCCGTGGCCCTACAGCGGCGGCTGTAGGTTCTCACGTTCAGCTGCCTAGCGGACCGCCCGAACTTGCGGGTGTTACCGGTACCTCGTCAGGGCGGTCTGATCAGATCACTCCGGGTATCAGGGCTTTGCGCTCGGCGGGGTAACCCGGGAACTTCTCGCGGTACCACTTGTGAGTGGCGAACGCCCGCGGGACCAGATTGCCTGCCGTGATCAGGAAAATGGCAACCCCCGCGAGCGACCAGGTCAACAAGGCGAACCCGGCCCACGCGATCAGCTCGCCCAGGTACGCCGGGCTGGTGACGAACCGGAACCCGCCCCTGTACGGGATCTTGTACTCGGTGCTGCCCGGGTTCTTCTTGTCGCGCAGATTGCGCACGATCGACTCCGAACAGACCAGCAGGATGAATCCACCGAGGTCGATGATCACCCCGAGGAGAAACCGCGGATCGGTCAGCCAATCGGTGCCGTACTGATGCTTGTAGTCGTGGCTGAAGAACGAGCCGTTGAGGTAACCGTGCATCGAGGTGATCACCATTCCAGCAGCGAGCACCGAGATGTTGAAGCTGCTGCGTTTGCCCGGCACCTGCCTGATCGACAGCGGGAAGAACCAACCCCGGTTGCCGTAGTGCAGCAGCCAGATGGCCGCAAGGACCAGCGGCGTGGCGTCGAATCGACGCGGCCCGGTGAGGTAGAAGATTGCGAACACCACGGTTGCGGGGATCTCCATCAGCCACCAGCCCAGCTTCGGGTTGAGATTCAGCCCGCGCGCCGTGGAGCCGAATCGGCCATAAGGACTCTGCCGGAAAAAGCCGCCGACGATCACCAAAGCTGCGATGACCAGAGCGATCGTCAAGACGGTGTCATAGGTGGTGTTGCCCGTGTACCAGTTCATCAAGTTCCTTCCGAGAGCGCCTCGCGTTGGTGAGCATGTTGAGCGATAAGGCTCGCCGCAATAGAACACCTTCTACCATCACGCGGTGCGCGGCGAGTTCGAAACCCGCGACATCGAAGATCTGCGAACCGATGTGGCTGTGCAGCCCGACGAGCCGTAAGTGGTCGGTGGCGAACACCCGGCGCACCGCGGCCATCGCGGCGCCGCTGCCTGCGGACGTGCCGACGGCCAAGCCCTCCTCCGCGAGCACCACGGTACCGGACCTGGAGTTCACGCCCGCCGCCGTATCGAGCGTGGATTTCGAACTGGGCACCGACAGCGACGTCGGCAACGCTGCAACGAACGCACCGGCACGGCTGGATCTGGAG
>JACZXM010000526.1 GCA_022571615.1 Acidobacteriota bacterium
CTCGGTCACAGGCGGAGGGGGCGACATCAATTTCATGTCGCCGGAGCAACCGCTGATCGCCGACGGTCTGATCGTCGATGGTCCCGACGAGATTCGCGCCGCGGTGCGCCGGGAGATCAAGTACGGAAGCGACTGGATCAAGCTTCTGGTGACCGGTGCGTTCATGTCGGTCGGCGACAATCCGGCCAACGTCCACTTCAGCCCCGAGGAGCTGGCCGCCGCCGTACAAGAAGCCTCTCGCCGCGGCGTTCCGGTCATGGCACACGCGCATGCGACCGCGGGGATCAAGATGGCGATCGAAGCCGGGGTGCGTTCGATCGAGCACGGCACCTTCATCGATGCCGAAGCGATGGAGATGATGCTGCAACGGGGCACCTACTGGGTACCGACCGTCTATATCGGTCGTTACTACATGCAGCAGGGCTCAGAGGTCGCAGAGCTCGACAAGATGCTCGAGCTCACCCGCCGCACCCAAGGGGCCTTCGAGGCGCAGGTGCGCGAGGGAATCCGGCGGGGCTTGAGAATTGCGGTCGGCTCCGACTTCGGTGGCACCGGGCAGGAGCGCAACGTCCGGGAAATCGAGACCCTCGTCGATCTGGGCATGACCCCGATGCAGGCGATCCAGGCCGCTACCAGGGTCGGCGCCGAGCTGCTCGGGTGGGACGATCGGATCGGAACGCTGGAGCCTGGCAAGCTGGCCGACCTGATCGCGGTGACCGGCGACCCGCTCGAGAAGATCGGAGCTCTACGAGACGTCTCCTTTGTGATGATCGGCGGGCACGTGGCGAAGCGGCAGTAGGAATCGGAGGGAACGCAGCAGGGGATGAGGTCGAGCACGTCCTGGCGCTGTGGCCGGCTTCTCGAGACGACTTGACGGCAGGAGGCCAGCAGAATGGACGTGCTCGACCTCATCCCCTGCTGCTGCCACTGCCGGTGCCTTCTCGCTTGTGGAAGGCGATCGGTCGGTAGTGGGCAAGTTGCCCACTACCAATCGGTCAAGTCGACGAGAAGCGTGCCCGTAAAGGCAGCGCCAGTCTAGCCCCCGACCTAGCTGTGGAGGTGGCTGGCGCAGAAGGAGGGATCTGGCGCACGGCCTTTCTGCTGGTCTCCCATCGTCACCGGAATACTGCGGCGGTCCTGTTCGGTAATGCCCTCGATCGGCGGCAGATTGCTGCGGCCGCTCATCGACATCGTCGAGCATCCCTCGTTAAGCACCATCGGTCCGCCGTTGTACGAGGCCCCGGCCTCGCTGGGTCCACCGGAACGATAGTCGCTGATGCGGTTGAGCTGCGGGTGTACCAGAGCGCAGTGACAACGCTCGTCGGCGCTGCCGCAGGCACCACATTATGGTACAACCGACCATAATATGATCAACAAGGAAGCGCCCGCCGGAACCCAGTCGGTGTTACGGGCCGTTGCCCTCCTCAAGGCGCTGGCGGCGGCCGAGCAGGAGATGGATCTCGGCGAGCTCACCGACACGGTGGATCTGGCGCGCACGACCGCACACCGTCTGCTGTCGGCACTGGAGAGCGAGCAGTTGGTCGCCCGCAATCCCGAGACAGGCGCCTATCGCCTCGGGCCGGCGGCCATCGTTCTCGGTGCCCGCGCGCTGCGCTCCAACGATCTGCCCGCCACAGTGCGACCGTTCCTATCGGAGCTCGCCGAGACCAGCAAGGAAACCGCCACGCTCGAGGTCCTGTCGGACGACAAGATGCTGATTCTGGACGAGGTTGCCGGCAGCTATCTGCTCGCCGCGACACCCGAGCTCGGCACCGTGTGGCCCTTGCACGCTACGGCCACCGGCAAGGCCATGTTGGCGGCGCTGCCGGAGGCGGAGCGCAGCCCGCTTGTCGCGGCTCTTCTCGAGCGTTTCACGGCGCGCACGATCACCAGCAAGGCCAAGCTCGAACGCGAGCTCGAGCGCATTCGCGAGCGCGGCTACGCGACCGCGGTCGAGGAGCTCGAGGCTGGGTTTGTGGCCGTCGCCGCGGTCGTGCGGGGTGGCGGCGCAAGCCCGGTGGCGGCGGTTTCTCT
>JACZXM010000527.1 GCA_022571615.1 Acidobacteriota bacterium
GCAGCCCGTGGCAGAAGTGGCGTGGGTCGCGCGCCGGGGAAATGCGGGCTCAGGCAAGGCGGCCCGCGCCACTTCTACCACGGCCTGCTAGCACGGAGACCAGACCATGCGTGTGCTGGTGCTCGATAACTACGATTCCTTTACCTGGAACCTGGTGCAGTCGATGGAGAGCCAGGGAGCTACCTGCGTCGTGGTCCGATCGGACGCCATCGAGCTCGAGGAGATCCTGCGGCTTGACCCCGACCGCATCGTCCTGTCGCCCGGGCCGTTTGGCCCCGAGCGCTCCGGCATCTGCCCCGAGGTCGTGCGCCGGGTCTCGCCGGCGGTGCCGACGCTGGGAGTCTGCCTCGGGATGCAGGTGATCGCGGTGAGCGCCGGGGCGAGTGTGGTGCCATCCGGAAAGCCGGTGCACGGCAAGAGTCGCCGGGTGACGCACGATGGGCGGGGAGTCCTCAGGGGTCTGCCGAGCCCGTTCGACGCCGGCCTGTACCATTCGCTGATCGTCGATCCTGGAACGGTTCCCGAGCAACTACTGATCACCGCGCGCGACGAGGACGGCACCATCATGGGCTGTCGGATTCAGGGCCGGCCCGTGCACGGGTTGCTGTTTCATCCCGAGTCATTCCTGACCCCGCTCGGCGATCGCATCCTGAAGACGTTTCTGGAGGGAGCCGATGTGGTCTGATCGCCCGTCCGCCGAGCGGGTCTCGCGCTGGTCGCGTGTGCTGCTGGCGGCGCGCGGCCCGGCGATCGGTGTTGCTCGGCGAATCCGGCTTCCGCTCGCGGTAAGCGCTTCGGCGGTGCGCGTCGCGGCGGCCCTCGCCACGTCACCGGGGTCAGTCTGGCTCGACACGGGACCGCAAGGCAAGCAGCTTATCGCCTGGGAGCCCGAGGTTGTGCTCTCGGCCCGGGGCAACCGGGCTGTCGTGGAGACAGCGACGGCGAGCCACAGTCTCGATACGGACGGCTTTGGCATCCTGGAGGCCGCGATCGAGGCCTGGCAAGGCACGGGTGCTCGCCTTTTCGGCTACCTGGGCTACGAGCTGGGCGAGCGCCTCGAGCCGGTGCCGCGGGCACCGGCCGGCGATCTGCCCGACCTACGGGTGGGCCTCCATAGCGCTTGGCTGGAGCGCGTCGACGGGGCCTGGGAGCTGGTGGGTACCTCAGCTTGGCGAGACCCATCGGAGATCGCGCTGTTGCGGGAACAAATCGTCGCCCGGATCGATGCCGCGCCGGAAGAGGATCGGACAAAACCACAGAACATGGCGATGCCTGCCGGGCAACCGATCGGCGAACCCGACGAGGAGGACTTCCGCGGTGCGGTCCGACGGACGATCAAGAGAATCCACGCCGGCGAGGTGTTCCAGACCAACCTCTGCCGCCGGTTTGTGGCCGGCTTTCAATGGCAGGCGCGTCGCGACCTGTATTGCCGCATGCGCTCTGCCAATCCCGCCAGTTATGGAGCGTTCCTGGATCTCGGAGACCATGCGGTGCTTTCCATGAGTCCGGAGTGTTTCCTGCGCCTGCGGCAAGGCGGTGTCGAATCGATGCCGATCAAGGGAACCCGGGCTCGTGGCGCAGACCCGGCGCGCGACGCTACCCTGGCTCGGGAGCTGATGCGCAGCGACAAGGATCGGGCCGAGTTGTCGATGATCGTCGACCTGGTCCGCAACGATCTGGGCCGGGTCTGTGAGCCGGGAACGATCACGGTCATCGAGCACGCAACGTTGATGCGATTGCCGACGCTCCAGCACACGGTCTCGCGCGTGGGCGGCAAGCTCAGGAGCGACATGTCGATGGTCGACCTGCTGCGGGCCACGTTCCCGGCGGGCTCGATCACTGGGGCACCCAAGATCCAGGCCATGGTGGTCGCGCGGGCCGAGGAGCCGTTTCGACGCGGGCCCGCGATGGGCAGTATCGGCTGGCTCGATCTGGACGGTGACCTGGAGCTGTCGGTCGCCATTCGCACGGCTGTCGTTGGCCGCGGACGCATCGTCTACCATGCGGGGTGCGGC
>JACZXM010000057.1 GCA_022571615.1 Acidobacteriota bacterium
GTCGCCGGGGTCGATACCCAGCGGCAGCCACAGCCGCGTGCGCGGGAACGGGTGCGAGAACCCCGCTGGCATCACGCCGATGATGGTCCGCTCGATGCTGTTGACGCGCAGCGTCGAGCCGATCGCGCTATCGTCGCCGCCGAAACGATCCTGCCAGTACCCGTGCTCGAGGATCACGACTGGCTCGCCGTCGGGCAAGTCCTCCTGAGGTGTGAAGGTGCGACCGAGGCTTGGGTCTGTACGCAGCAAGCCGAAGAAGTCGGCGCTGACGTATGCGGCGATGACCCGTTGCGGCTCCGTGCCGTCGGCGGTGATCGTCACGCCGCTGCCCCGGTATGCGGCGACCGACTGCATCGTTTCGGCCTGTTCCCGGTAGTCGATGAACTCGGGCGGGGAGAGTTCGAACTGCGGGAAGTCAAAGCCGCTCTCCGGATCGAACCGGCCGTACACGCGGTACAGCCGGTCCGGCTCATCGAACGGTAGCGGTCGTAGCAGAACCCCGTTCACGACCGTGAAGATCGCGATGTTGGCGCCGATTCCGAGCGCCAGCGTCGACACGACGATCGCAGTGTAGCCGGGACGCTTGAGGGCAGCGCGCGCTGCGTGCCGCAGGTCGTACACTAGGTTTTTCACCAGGCCGTCTCCATTGCGGGCGGGGATCTCAGTCAGGTTGCCGGGAAGAAACGAGCTGCGCCGACGCTCGGCCACAGCCGTGCACAGAACGTCCAGGAGCGTTCGCGAGAGCAGAAGGGCGCCGGCGAGACGGCGCGGCATGGCGGCTCGGCGCTGGCGGTACAACACCAGAATCTCGGCGCCGTAGCGGGCCCGAAAACGACGCGGCAGCGACGCCACGGCGAGCCGTAACAGGATCACCGCGCTAGCTTCCTTCCTGCGGCAGGAACTTCCGGTCGCGCGCCACCGCCACGACCTGGCGCAGTCTCTCGGCTTCGGCGCTCGCCACCGTGCGCCCGAAGCGGGTGATTCGATACGTGCGCCGCTCCTGACCTTGCGGGCCGGTGTCTCGCACGCCCGATTCGTCGATCAACCCCTCGGTGCGCATCCGGTTGAGCGTCCGGTACAACGATCCGATCTCCAAGCGCACCCGCCCGCCCGGCTGTCGTTGCACCGCCTTGCTGATCCCATATGCGTGCAACGCCCCGTCACCGAGGATCAGCAGCACCTGTAGGTCCGCTGGACGCAGCGGCAACAGCCGCTGGGCCCGGCGTTGCGTGTTCTTCGAAGTCACGGCCATCCTCGATTTCTCCATGCGTTCGCGCCATATCTGTAGAATACTTATGCAGAATGTACAGATACCGAATGTTCTTGTCCAGTCGCGGCTAGTTGTCGGTCTCAGGCATCACCCCGCGGCAGCTTCACCGGCTGCGAGCAATGCCGCGGTGCTCATTCTGCTGGCTCGGTCCGTGGCTGCGACGGGGAACAGTGTGACTTTAGTCGCTGTTGTCGGGTAGGCGCCGCGATAGAGTGCGCCTCGAGTCGACCCGACCGTCGAACAACGAGGAATCGCCATGTACCGAGTCATCCTAGTCGGAACGATGCTGCTGGCAGCGCTGCAGCCCCAGAACCAGCACGAGCAACACTCCCCGTACGCCGCCCAGGAGCGCTCGGAGATTGCAGCGCTCACCGTCGAGGAGCTGGCCGGATTGCGGGAGGGCGCCGGCATGGGTCTCGCCCGCGCCGCCGAGCTCAACGGCTACCCGGGCCCCAAGCACGTGCTCGAGCTGAGTGGTGAGCTGGGACTTAGCGCCCAGCAGCGCGGCGCGATCGAGACCATCTTCGACCGCATGCATGAACAGGCGATCGAGCTCGGGGAGCAGGTGCTGGAGCGGGAGCGGCAGCTCGATCGGCGCTTCGCCCACAAGCACATCGATGCTGACCTGGTGAACGAACTGACTGCCGAGATCGGGCGGCTTCGTGGAATGTTGCGCGCCGCTCATCTACGGGCGCATATCGAGACCACCGCGCTTCTCGCGGACGAGCAGGTGAGGCGTTACGAAGCGGCGCGTGGCTACGCAGAAACAACAGTCACTGGTGTCGCACTTCGTCGATCCAAAGGACCCGCCACGAGGACCCCTGATCTTCCGACATGAACATGGTCCGTCGGAACCCATCGGCTCCCATCGGCTCAATCACCGACCGCGACCTTCGAGGGCGATCCGTTTGGCGCGAAGACCACGTGATCTTACCTGCTGCGATCTCCCCGTCGAGCTGAACGAAGCCGGGCCGAACCGAGTTCATGTACAGCATGATCCAACGGCCTGCGTCGTCCGCGGGCATGCGAACCGTGAATCCGCGGTACAACGAGTCGCCGAGTGTGACCTCCAGCTCCTCTGCCTGCCCCGCTCCGCCAAGAATCGGCGTGACGCGTACGTGAATGGGCGCCTCAGACCCGTCCGCCCCATCGCGCCTGACGCCATGCCATTCGCCGAGAAGCCAGTCTAGCGGGCTCCCCGTCACGGTGGTTTCCGGACCGGGACCCGGGGCCGCACACGCGGCGACAAAAACGATGAGACATGCCAGCACAGCGGTCTTGACGCAAGGCGGCTCACCCACACGCATCTCCCTTGTAACGATTTGTTTGGAGTGCAGCCGGTACATCACCCACGCCCTCAGAAAGACTTCGAGGCCTGCACAAAATCGCTGCCACCAAGCAGGAACGCCAGAATTGCGCACTCCGCTGAGCCTAACAGCTATGCGCGAACCCAAGCACGTGCTCGAATGGCCGACCCGAACCCGGCCCGTGACCTATTCGGCCCACCTGGGAGGCTCCTGTACGAAACTCGCGGTACACATACTACGTACAACATAGTATATTCCGCATAGCAAGAGCCTGCGACAGGAGAAACCATGACGCTTGAGCGGGAATGGATGCGGGGGGCGGCACCTCTGGCGGTGCTGACGCTGCTGGAGCGGCGAGAGATGTACGGGTACGAAATGGTGGAGTCGCTCGAGCGTGAGTCCGGCGGCGTGCTCGCCATGGGCCAGTCCACGGTCTACCCGCTGCTCTACAGCCTCGAGGGCCGAGGACACGTGAAGGCGGTGTGCCGTTCGGCTCCCACCGGCAGGCGGAGGAAGTACTACCAGATCACGCCCCAGGGGCGCACCTGGCTGGAGTCCCAGCGGTCCCAGTGGAGGAAGCTCGTGGAGGCTATGGGGCTCCTCGGCGTGAGCGACCGGGCGGTGGTGAGGTGACGAGCGGGCGAACGCCGGGACTCCCTCCGGAGATCGAAAAGGTCGTCCGCGAGGTTCTGGAGTCGGCGGACCTCAATTCGGTCGACGGCGTGGAGGAGGTCGCCGGTGAGCTGAGGGCTCATTTCGAAGACGGGCTCGCGGCGGGTACACCCGTGGACGAGCTCATCGCGAGGTTCGGCGACCCGGTGGTGGCTGGCGCCAGGATCGCACGTACGCGGCCGAAGGCTGCCGCAAGGAACCGAGGGAAACGGGGAGGATGGTGGAGGTCACCGAGTGAGTGGTTGAACGAGGTTGTCGGGGCGACCCGGAGGCTTGCCAGGGCGCCGGGCTTCGTGTTCATCGTGGTGCTTACGTTGGCGCTGGGCGTCGGGGTCAACACGGGCATCTTCACCGTGCTCAACGCGGTGGTCCTGCGGGAGCTGCCATATCCGGAGTCGGACAGGCTCGTGCGCCTCTACGAGAGCGACGTGGAGGACCCCACTCGCCTCTGGTTCCTCCGCGCACCCATCGTGGCCGAGTATCGGAACTGGGATCAGGTCTTCGACGGGCTCGGCTCCATCTACACCTATCGCGAGGCAGGCGCCGATCTCACCGACGGTGACCAGCCCCAACGGGTGACCGTGGTGCGGGTCTCCGCCGGCTACTTCGAAGCCCTGGGCATTGCGCCGGCGCGGGGACGCACCTTCACCGAAGACGAGAGCTTTGGCCCCGGGGAGAACGTCTCGTCGGCCCTACCCATCGACCGTGTGGCCATGGTCTCCAATCGGCTCTGGACCGATCACTTCGGCGGTGACCAGGATATCGTAGGGTCGACCATCCGACTGGACGGCTCCGCGTTCGAGGTTGTCGGCGTCATGCCGCATGGCTTCAACAGCCCCTTCGGCCCGAAGGCGGACGTTTGGGTACCGCAGGACCTGCGTCCCGGCGGCGGAAACAGATTCGGCAATTGGTACCTATCGGTGGTGGCGCGCCTGCGGTCCGGGCTCACACTCGAGGCGGCGCAGGAGCGCGTCGAAGTGTTGGCCGCCGGGTTCGGCGAAGCGCAGCCTGAGGCCGCCGGCTCGTTCCCCCGGCTCGTTCCTCTCCAAGCCGATGTCGTCGGGACCACCCGCCAGACCATGCTCTGGATTCTCGCCACGGCCGCCGGTCTCGTGCTGCTCACGGCGTGCGTAAACGTGGCCAACCTCCTCTTCGCGCGGGGCCTGGCGCGGAACCGTGATCTGGCCCTCCGCTCGGCTCTCGGGGCCGGTCGCGGGCGGCTCGTCGCCGGAGTCCTTATGGAAAACGGACTTCTCGCCCTTGGCGGGGGCGTGGCCGGCATGGCTCTCGGGTGGTTGGGCGTTCGTGCGCTCCTCCTCTTGGCGCCCGAAGCTCTACCGATGGCGGCAGAGATCGAGTTGGGCGGCACGGTACTTGGCTTCGCCTTGGCCGTGACCCTGACGACGCTCCTGGTATTCGGGCTCGCGCCGGCGCTCCACCTGTCACGGATCACGCCTGCCGAGGTCCTGCGTTCCGGGGACAGAACCTCCACCGGAGGACGCACCGCGAAGCGGCTCAGGGACGGGATGGTGGTCGTACAGGTCGCCGCGGCGCTGGTCCTAGTGGCCGGATCCATGCTCCTCGCCCGGAGTTTCGACAGGCTGCTGGACGTGCCACTGGGCGTGGACCCAGAGGGCGTGCTCACCTACGAGGTGCACCTCCCCGGCGCGCGCTACGAGGACGGTGCCGCAAGGCATCGGTTCCACGAAGAGCTCCACGACCGTGTGGCGGCGCTTCCCGGTGTCGAGATCGTAGGCGCCACATCGTGGCTGCCGGTGAACGGCCGATACCACACGTGGTCGTTCTACTGGGATCCGGAGAATCCCGATGGATCCAATGGGGACGCCTGGTACTTGACCGACGTCCGCATCGTGGCTGGGAACTACTTCGGTGCCATGGGCATCGAGCTGCTCCAGGGACAGTCACCCGAGGACGTCGATCTGGAGGGAGAACCGATGGCATGGGTGAACCGCTACCTCGCCGACGCGGTCTTCGACGGTGAGGCGGTGGGGCGGCAAATCTGGCTCGCGGGTGAAGTGCGGCGAATCATGGGAATCGTCGAGGACATCCCGCACGACACGCGCGGCGCGCTGTCCAGAAAGTCCTACGTCCCCCACGCCCAGCATGCCGACGAGAGGAACTGGGCCCTCATCCAGACAGTGAAGGCTCGCGGGGATCTCACGCACCTGCGGGAGCGCATCAGAGGGGAGATCCGGGCCATGGACCCGCAGTTGGTTCTCTACCGACCGCAGTCCTTCGAGGACCTTCTGGGCAGAGCCCGCGCTCAGGACCGGTTCGCCACCGTGCTGATGGCAACCTTCGCGGTTCTGGCGCTTGTACTCTCGCTGGTGGGGACCTACGGCGTCCTGGCAGGCAGCGTTGCCGGGCGCACCCGTGAAATCGGCATCCGCATGGCGCTGGGCGCCGACCATGGGACCGTGCGAGCAATGGTCCTTCGGTACGCCGCTGGCCTCATGGTCCCAGGTGTCGCGCTGGGTCTGCTGGGGGCGTGGGTGGCGGGCCGCTGGATCGAGGCACTCCTGTTCGGCGTCGAGCCGGCCGACCCCGCGGCCCTGGGGATGACGGTCTTGGCGTTCGTAGGCGTGGGTCTCTTCTCCGGATGGCTTCCGGCCGTCCGGGCCACGCGGGTGGACCCCGTCCAGACGCTCAGATCGGAATAGGCTCATCGTTCGAGGATGCGGCCGCGCTGCATGACCCACTCGATCTCGCGCGTGGCGGAAATGTCCGCCACCGGGTCGGCGCGCAGCAGCAAGAGATCAGCGGTCTTCCCGGGCTCCACGGTACCGACCTTCCCGAGGATGCCCAAGACACGAGCGCCGTTGCGGGTGGCGATGCTCAAGACCTCGAGCGGCGGGATGCCGGCCTCGGCGAGCAGCTCGAGCTCGCGGTGGAGGCTGGGCCCGGGCACTACCCACGGGTTGTTGGCATCGGTTCCTGCGGTCAACAGGACGCCGCTTTCGTAGAGGAGCCGCGCGAACGCCAATGCCTTGGAGAAGGCCGCGCGAGCGCGCACGAAGTCCTCGGGGGACCAACCGATGTTCATGGTGAAGAACGATCGCCAGTTCTCCAGCAGCGACGGGGCGACCTTGTCCAGCCGCGGGCTCTCGATCACTGTCGGATCGTCGCCCCGCATCATCGTCTCCCACATCACCAGCGTCGGGTCCACGGTGACGTCGTTCTCGAGCAGCGCGGCCAGCATCTCGCGGATCTCCGCCGAGTCCAGGTCGACGCGTTCGAACCAGGTGAACATGAACTGGGTGCCGGCCATCTCCCGCCCGAAGGCCGCGCGCTCGTCCTCCGGCAACAGGGAGGCCGAGCCGGGCAGGATGTGCACGATGCCGTCGAGGCCCATGCGTGCGGCCTCGGTCCACGAGGTCATCATCGTGTGGGCGACCGCGGGCAGCCCCTGACGGTGAGCCTCGTCGACGCCGACCGCCATGAGCTCGGGGGTGAGCGTGACGTAGAGCTTGATCAGGTCGACCCCGGCCTCCGCCTGACGTCGAATCTCCGCCCGCAGCTCCTCCTTGGTGTCGAAGGTGGCGGTCAGACCGGGGAACGGCGTGCGATCGATGACGCTGCCAGCGACGTACATGCGCGGCCCCGGGAGCTCGCCGCGCGCTACGGCATCGCGCACGGCGATGGTTCGGGCGGTGTCGCCGCCGGGGTCGCGGATGGTGGTTACTCCGTGCTCCAGCAACGCGGCGAGGCTGAGCGGAGCGACCGCCGGATCGTACTCGACGCGCATCGACGGCACGCCATCCACCACCTCGACGGACACCGGGCCCAGGGTCACGTGGGCGTGCATGTCGATGAGTCCCGGGATCAGGAACTTGCCGCTCGCGTCGATCTCGGTGGCGCCCGAGGGCGTTCGGACCTCGGGCCCGCCGACACGACGGATGCGACCGGCCTCCACCACGACGGTAGCGTTCGGCCTCGGGGCGGCACCGGTCCCGTCAATCAGCGTGACGCCGCGCAGGACGATGATTTTCTCGCTCGATCGAGAGGCGAACTCTGCGCCAGCGGCTGCACTCGCGGCGGCGATGGTGGCGACGGCGATCAGACTCCAGTGTGCGGCTAGGCGCAGGCGGCGCGACGGTTCGGACATCGTTTTTTTCTCCCTGTGACGTGAGTGTGTTTCGTCAGGGTGGTCCCGAGCGCCGCCCGAATCTTACACGGCGCCTCCGTTCTGCTTGCTGGCGTCAGTCGTCGTCGAGCGCCAGCTCGTCGCGCAGTTGCCGGTAGTGGGAATGCTCGGTCTCGGCCCGGCGCCGAAACCAGATGGCCCATCCCACATACGCGAGGCAGACGAGCGCCAAGAGCAGTATCCGCGACGCCAGGTCGTTGATCGACAGCGCCTGGACGCTTACCCGCCAGCCGACCAGGAGAGCGAGCGCGCAGGCCTGTGCGAGCACGACGCCGACGGTGAATCGGGCGGTGTTGACCTTCCGACGGGCCCGCTCCTCGCCGAGCCGGATGTAGTCGAGCGTCGCCTCGCCCGCCGTCTGCCAGACGCCCCTTCGATTGCGGAAGGCAAAGCCCGCCGTCACCGCCCATGCGAGCCATATCCACGCGAGCAACGGGACGGTGATGGCGTCGAGGTCGCTGGCCAACTTCCACACTGTGAGGGCCACGAGGGCCGACGTGAGCAGGAGCTCGCTGGCCACGATCAGCCACAGTCGGATCGTGTTGGAGCGGGCACGGGCATGCACCGCAGCATGGAGGTCGGGAGCAGGGGCGCTCTCCTGCTGCCAGGCCGCGGCGATCTGGTCCCAGGATGGCTCGGCCACGGGCTCGTTTTCTCTCACGCGTTGGCCCTCGACAGTTCGGCGTGCGACAGGAGCCGACGCAGATCGGAGCGGGCCCGAGCCAGGCGCACGGCGACGTTGTTCTCTGTGATCCCCAGGGTGTCGGCGATCTCCCGCTGGCGCAGGTCCTCGAGGCTCAGCATGACGACCTGGCGCCGCGGCAGGGGAAGCTGGCGGATCGCTTCCATCAGCCGCTCTCGCCGATCCGCTGCCATTGCCGCGGCCTCGGGTCCGGGCCGCGGGTCCGGCCGGTGTCCGATCTCGCCGAGGGAGCGGCCGGCACGACGGCGGGCTCGGGCCCGGTGCGTGATCCCGCGGTTGTGCGCGACGCGATAGACGAACGTACGCTCCGAGCAGTCACCGCGGAAGCGAGGCAGCGCCCTCCAAAGCGCCACGAGGATCTCCTGGTACAGGTCCTCGCGATCGGCCCGCTGTGCTTGGTAGCCGGCGGTCAAGCGCCAGATCGGTTTACCGAACTGAGCGACGATTCGCTCGAAGCGCCCGTCATGGCTCTCGGTCTCCTTGCGCACAGTCGGTCCGGTTGCATCGCAATGTAGCGAGCCGTCTGATCGATCGGGATCCCCAGCATCGTAGAGGCTGTCCTTGGCGGCGAAGAAACCTTACAGTACGACGCCGAGCAGTAGTCGCCCGTCAGCGCTTGCGTTTTGCCAGCTAGTCGTTAGGGGTCAATGACTTAAGAAAATATGGCGGAGAGGGTGGGATTCGAACCCACGGTACGGGGATTAACCGTACACGCGCTTTCCAAGCGCGCTCCTTCGGCCTCTCGGACACCTCTCCGCGCCGGTACCTGCGCGTTTCCTGGAGCCGCATGATCCGGAGCGTTACCACCCGCACCAGTGACGCCACGCCGCTGCAGGTACGAGCAGGCAATCGTAGTCGGTTTATTTGCGGGCGGCGAATCGAGCTTCAGTTGGTCAGGGTACGGAGCGGGCGGACCTCGCGCATGCGCTCGTAGTCCTGATCCTCGTGCAACAGGATACCGCCCGCGAGCGGGAGCAGACGCCGATTACCTTTGTTCCCGCAACGCCTTGTAATCGTACCCGGGAGCGAACCGGATTCTCCCGGCCAGCTCTGAAAGCCGGCGGCGCTTCTTCACCTCGATGAGGACCTCGAGGGCTGCATGCACCACAGCGCGCTTGGTCGTGATCCCCGTGAGTCTCTGCGCTTCGGCAACGAGTTCGTCGTCGAGCTCAATGTTGGTTCGCACACACGTAAGAATACACACCTGTCGAATTCCGGAGCAACGTCCTTCTTAGAACGTGCGCCAGATCCCCCCTGCTGCGCTAACGGCACTAGCCCCGTCCCAGATCCCGGGCCGCTGGCAGGCCCGGCAGGCCCTCGGCGGCTTGCACCGCGCTGACGATCGCATCGGCGACGGCGGCGGCGACCGCGATGTCGAGCCGGTCCCAGTCGGGATCTTCGGTCACCGGCTCGGCCTTGTTGGTGGCCAGGAAGAAGATCGTGTCGCCATCCCAGCGGGTGTGGGCCGGGATGATGGCGCGGGCCAGACCGTCGTGGGCGACTCCGGCGAGGCGGGTGCACTGGGTCTTGTCGAGGGTCCTGTTGGTGGCCACGACACCGATGGTGGTGTTAGGGCTTGGCGGTGACGGGCGCTCGGGCAGGCCCGACAGGTAGGTGGCGGCAGCGTCGCGCAGCCCGGTGCCGGTGGCATCGCGGGCGCCGGCGATCAGGCGGCCGGTGTGTGGGTCGCGCACATCGCCGCGGCAGTTGACCGCCACCAGGGCGGCGACCACGGTGCCATCCTCGAAGCGATAGCCCGCGCTTCCCAGTCCACCCTTCATGGCCCCGGTGCCGAAGAGCTTGCCGACCGTCGCGCCGGCGCCGGCCCCGACGTTGCCCTCGGCCACCGGGTCGGTGCTCGCAGCTTCGCAGGCGGCGCGGCCGTCGGCGGCGTCGGGGGCGGAGTCGCCGCCGACGCCGAGGTCGAACAGGATGGCGGAAGGAACGTTCGGGCTTGGCCCGCCGCCGAAGGTGAGACCGATTACCTGATCCCGCAGACATCGGACC
>JACZXM010000058.1:0-2658 GCA_022571615.1 Acidobacteriota bacterium
TCAAGCGCACGATGATCTTCGACGACGTGCGCGTGCCGGCCACGCACATCATCGGCAGCGAGGGCGATGGCTGGACGGCCTTCGAGACCGGACTGCTCGGCGCGCTCTCCGTCGGCATCGGTCCCAGCATGAACCGCGACGAGCACGTCCTCGCCCAGCTCATCGAATACTGCCGCGCCGGCGGCGGCGAGCCGCTCAGCCGCAGGCCGCACGTCCGCGACGTGCTCACGCGCGCCTACATCGATTTCCAGGTGCAGCGTTTGTTTCGTCTGCGCACGGACTGGCTGGCGGACGAAGGCCTTCCCGTCACTTACGAGGGCGCGCAGGTCGCGCTCGGACGCAAGCTCTTCGACCTCAAGCTCGGCGAAGCGATTCACCAGGCGCTGGGGGCGGCGGCCATGCTCTCCGATCCGCAGCAGGCGCCGCTCGCCGGCGAGCTGGAGTACTTCCATCGCTACGGCATCTTGATGGCCCACCCCGGCGGCACGGTCGAGATCCAGAAGCTGCGCATGTTCCGTGGCATGGCCGCGAGCCGCCCGGCCGGATAACCGGCGTCGTGCCTGACCTCTCCCTCACGAGCGAACAAGAGCTGCTGCGCACCGCCGCGCGCGCCTTCGTCGAGCGCGAGTGCCCGCTCCAGACCGTGCGCGAAGCGCTGGAGCAGCCGGACGGCTTCTCGCGCGATCTCTGGCGCAAGGTCTCGGAGCTGGGCTGGAACGCCATCCTCGTCCCGCCGCAGTACGGCGGGGAAGGCGGGACGTTCACGGACGCCGCCGTCCTCTGCGAGGAGATGGGACGCGGCCTGCTGCCGGTGCCCCACCACTCCTCGGCCGTGCTCGGCGCGCTCACGCTCCTCGCGGGCGCCAGTGAGGAACAGCGGCAGCGGCTCCTGCCGGCCGTCGCGCGGGGCGAGGAGATCCTGGCGCTCGCCTTCACCGAGGCGGACTACGGCTGGGGTCCGGAGCGCGTGCGGATGACGGCCACCGCAGCGAACGGTGGCTACGTGCTCGATGGCGTCAAGGCGCTCGTCCCGGACGCCGGCGCCGCCGACCGGCTGATCTGCGCCGCGCAGGCCGGCGAAGGCCTCACGCTCTTCCTCGTCCCGGCCGGCGCGCCCGGCGTCACGCGACGCCGCACCTCGGCGTTCGCGGGCGATCCGCTCTTCGAGGTGACGTTCGACGGCGTCGAGGTGGCGGCCGGCGATGTCGTCGGCGACGTCGGCGGCGGCTGGCGCCTGCTCGCACCCGTCCTCGACGTCGCGACGGCGTTGGCCTGCGCGTACGTCTCCGGCGCGATGCAGCGCGTGTACGAGATGACGATCGACTACGCCCAGCGCCGCGTCCAGTTCGGCCAACCGATCGCCCGCTTCCAGCGCGTGCAGGACGTCATCATCGACATGGCCGACGAACACGTGGAGACCTACATGCCGGGTTACACCCACCTCCAACACGCTCAACCCACTACGTTCGGGCACTACCTGATGCGCCACTATTTCACCTTTGAGCGGGATCAGCAGCGCATCGAGAGCGCGTTCGGCCGTGTTGACTTGAGCGCCCTTGGAGGTGCAGCGATGACGGGTACCTCGTGGCCGATCGATCGTACTCGCGTTGCCGAACTACTCGGCCACGACGGCTTGATCGAGAACGCGTACGACACCGGTGTCTTTGCTCAAGACTACCCGGCCGAGAACGCAGCCGTTCTCTCGCTCATGCTGAGCAACATCGGCCGATTAGCTGCCGACCTGTACGTCTGGTCGTCGTGGGAGTTCGGCATGGTCGAGATCGACGACGCCCTCGCCGGATCCAGCTCGATCATGCCCCAGAAAAAGAACCCGAACGCCCTCGAACGTGTGCGAGGGCTGTGCGGCTCTTCTCTGGCGTGGTTCCCGGCCGTGGTCGGCACGCTTCGCTCGGCGTCGTCGAGCGATCTCGATCTCCACTTTGGCGGGGACCGGACGAACGAGATGCGAGAGACGACGGTGGCGGTTCTCGAGCTGATGAGGTCTGTGCTCACGACGCTCTCCGTCAAGACCGACATCATGCACGAACGGGCGGGAGCTTCGTGGAGCACGGCGACCAATCTTGCCGACGAGGTGGTGCGCCGTACGGGGATCTCCTTCAGGTCGGCTCATCGCGTCGTCGGCCGGATGGTGAGAAACGCGCTCGAGGAGGGGATCGGATATCGGGACATCACCGCGTTCCACCTGGACTCGGCCGCAGAGCAGACACTGGGCCAATCCCTGGGACTCTCCGACGAAGTTGTGGCGCACTACCTGGAACCGGTCGGAGCCGTCGGCGCTCTGGTCACGCCGGGCAGTGCTCACCCGGACGCCGTGCGCGTAACCCTCGAACAGGCGCGCGCTCGCCAGGCGCGACATCGTCGCTGGTGGGAAGACCAAACCGAGCGTGTGGCATCGGCCCGGCAAGCCCTCCGAGCAGCGGTCGACGGTCTGGCCGGAGCACTCGAGAGCAGCTGACTGGCCGGGCCGGTGTCCGGTGCGGCCGAGCGAGCAATCAAGCACCGGCAGCGGGGGACCGGGGACTCGCACCCGGTCGAGCCGCCCACTTCGACCCGTCCGGGAGGCTGCCGCTGACACCGGCGCGCCGAGGCGGAGACGATCGTCGGGGCGGCGCCGGCGTTGGGTGACGTATTCGAGCC
>JACZXM010000058.1:2668-10080 GCA_022571615.1 Acidobacteriota bacterium
CGGCCCCGGCCCCTCTGTTCCAGCCGGATGAACCTCACCCTGGAGTCCTGCTCCGAAAGGCTCTGGCATATGGAGGGAGTGGCGTCGGTGGAGCCGTTGTCGGCGATCACGATGGCCCAGTCGTAATCGCTCAGGCTGTTGGGCGCGAACAGCTCCTCGAGTCCGACGATGCGCTCACTCAGGCCTTGCTCGTGTGAGTATCGGAGAGCGGCATCCAGCGTGGCTCTGTTGGTTTCGACACCGTACGGGCAGAGATCGGGCCCGAATACCGAGTTCATCTCCTCGAGGTGAAGCTGGAACATTGGAAGGATGCTGTGAGCCGCTCCCCGCCCGTCAAAGGTCTCCGCAATGACATCCTTGGCCTGTTGGAACGCATCGAACAGGCTGGGCGCCACCTCAGGATGCCGTTCGTAGACCTCACGCCTGATGACAACGAGGTGCATGATCGGGAATATCCCGGTTCGTCGGACCCAGGCGATCTCGACCCTCTTCGGATCCGGGAACAGCCGTCCCACTTGGGCGCTCCGGCGCAGAAAGCTACTCGGCACACGTGCCGTGACCAACGCATCGATTTCCCCTGCCTCCAGCATGTCATCCAAGGCTCGATCCTCCACGACTTCGAGGCTCAAGTCACCGGGCAGACGGAGCTCGACTCGCTCCTGACGCCCCGGCCGCTGCTGGCCTCCCTGATACCAGGTCATTTCCGCCGGCAGTACCCCGTAGTCGTCTGACAGGAACCCGCGGATAAAAAGGGCTGCGGTCATGTGGTATTCGGGAACGCCCACCCGCTTCCCCCGAAGATCCTGCGGAACCGCGATCCCGGCGGACCGATTCACGAAGACGTAGGAATGCCGCATGACGCGAGACGGGAAGACCGGAATCCCCACGAACCGGCGATCACCGCGAGACAGCCCCAGGATGAAGGCCGACAGCGACATCTCAGCGGCATCGAACTCCTCGTCGTGGAGCATCCTGCGGAACAGTTCGTTGGGTCGCAAAGGCGTGAAATCGAGATCGAGGCCTTCGGCGACGACCCCTCCGTCGGCCAGTGGGATCGTCCGGTCGTAGAGACCGCACCCCAGAGTCAGTTTCAGAGGCACCATCAATCATCTCCTAGCGGGGGCTCGACAGCGGGCGAAAGGTATCGATCCGGGGCGACTGAGGTCGGTGGTCCGTGCGGTCCGATCTCGGTGTACGCGTTTCCGACTGAAGGCGGTCTCGCCTCCGGCGATTCGGAAAGAGGTTGGGTGAGCACCGAGGCAGGATACCGACCCGGTAGTCGGCAACGGTCTCAGCCATGGGTTTTACTTGCACTGTGCTCGAAACCAGCATATGACGCAATATATCTACATGCTAAGATACATTGCGTCATATGTTCTTGACGGGGAGGGATTGGACGGCGGATTGGCCCCACGGACCGGTCGTTGACCCGAGCTGAAGGCTAGGAGGGATACTGTGACCATCGGCCTCGTGGTCATGAGCGGGCTGGTATTTCTGGGGGACGTCTGGCTTACTTCCGTGGACCTCGCGGGCAACAGGGGAGAGCTGCTGGGATCGATGCTGCACGCGAAGGAATCACCCAGATGAAGCGCGCCGTTGTGGCGCCCCGGCCCCTCTGCCATTCCCTGCTGGTCAACACGGATGCCCGTTTCTGGAATCTGTGCTTCACCCACACAGAGGACCACAAGCTGGCGAGATTGCTGTTGAATCGGGCTACGGACCGTTCGCCCCTCCTGTGAGGACCGACTCTTGACCACCCCGGTCGACGCGATCCCACCCGCATCTGAACGACCGGAGCCCTGGTCGGGCGAAAGAGCCGATACATTGGCCAAGGTGACCGGTAAGGCGAAGTATCTGGACGACCTGGACCCTCCCGACGGCACGCTGCACGCAGCCGCCCTGCGGAGTCCGTACTCCCACGCTCGTATCGTTTCGATCGATTCCTCGAAGGCAGAGGCCTACCCGGGTGTGCGGGGAGTCTTCCATCGCGACAGGCTGGACGGCCTCGATGCTCACCTGCCGATCGTCGAGCACCACCTGGGACTCAAGCCCTGGGAGAAGGCCAAGGGTTTGACCGGTGAGCAGCACCTCATCGCCGTCGACAAGGTCCGCTTTCACGGTGACATCGTCGCCATGGTGGCGGCGGACGATCTACGCACTGCCCGGGCGGCGGCGGGGATGATCGAGGTGGACTACGAAGTTCTCTCCCCATTGTTCTCCTTCTCCGATGCGATCGCGCCGGGAGCTCCGATCCTGCATGAGGACCTCGGAACCAACGTCGCTTTCGAGGACAGCCTCGAGTGGGGCGACCTGGAGGCAGGGTTCGAGATGGCCGAGACGATCGTGGAAGGCGAGTTCTCGGCGGGGAACGTCTACCACCACCCGATGGAGCCGGCGACCTCCTGTCTTGTTCGGTACGGAGAATCGTCCATTGACGTCTGGACTTCGGTGAGCAAGGCATTCTCGATCGAGCCGCACGTCGCCGCCCTCTTCGGCGTCGCCCCAGAACAGGTGCGCGTCCAGATCCCAGATATCGGAGGCGGCTTCGGGGCCAAGCAACTGGCGCCCAGCATGCTGATCGCGCTTGCACTCTCCAGGCAGACGGGTCGACCGGTGAGATACCTCGTGACCAACGAAGAGGGCTTCCGATCCAATTCACGGCATGCCATGGTCTACAGGGGTCGAATGGGGATCGATGGTCTCGGCCAGATCGTAGCTCTCGACGTCGACTTAGAGGTCGATACCGGCGCCTACTACACGGGTGCCACTATCGCCACTCACAATGCATGCATCTCTGCCTGGGGCTGCTACAAGATCCCTGCCTTCCGGGTCCGCGCCAGGGCGGCGTTCACCAACAAGGTGCCTGCGGGCCCGTTCCGCGCCACCGGCAAAACCCAGACGACCTTCGCCGTCGAGTCCCTCATCGACGTGGCCGCCCGTCGCGTCGGGATCGATCCCACAGAGTTCCGGCGCCGCAACGTGATCCAACGTGGGGAGTACATAACCGACACGTGGCGGGTCCGCGGCGAGGAGTTCTCCGCCAAGACAACGCCTCCGATGGACTCTGACTTCGAGGAATTGATAGAGCGAGCGGTCGATGCCATCGGCTGGGACGGCGTGTCGGCGACGCAGCCTCGTTTCGACGCCGACACCACCGTGGCACGAGGACGCGGACTCGCCCTGTCGTTCCGTCATGGGTCCCAAGGAGGGGGGCGCACCTATGCGATGGTCACCGTCGATCGAGACGGGAAGGTACGCGTGCTGCACAACGCCCCCGATCTCGGGACGGGCGTGTACAACATGCTCCGCATCGTGGCTGCTGAGACGCTCGGTCTTCCCGTAGATGCGGTCGAGGTCGCCTTTCCGGACACCAGCAACCGGTTGAGCTTCGAGGGGACCAGTGCTCAGCGGACGACGGTGCAGATGGGCCGGGCAACGCAGGACGCATGCGAAAACCTCAAGAGAGAACTAGCGATTGCTGCGTTTCAGGTCTTCGGCGGTGCTGCGGAGGATTGGACGCTTGTGGATGGTCGTGTCAGTCGGAACGGGGTGAGCTACTCCCTGGGCGAAGTCGTCAGCGGTTTCCAAGGTCACGTGACTTTGAAAGCGCTCGGCTCCTACAGCTACGCACCATCCGAGGACAAGGCGTTCGGGGGTCTCGACCATTGGGCCCCCGGGGCAGCCGCCGCCGAGGTCGAGGTCGATCTCGAGACCGGTGAGATTCGCATCCTGCGCTACGGAGCTGTCGCCGATGCCGGCAAGGCAATCCACGGTCCCTCGACCCATGCCCAGGTGCTGGGAGGCGCCGTGCTGGGGATCGGGATCAGCCTCTTCGAGGATCTGATCTATGCCGACGGCCAATTGCTCACTTCAGACGCCATCCAATACCGCTTGCCCACGATGCGTGACATTCCGCCTCACTTCGTGTCGTCGCTTGTGGAGAACGAAGACGGACCGGGGCCATTCGGCTCAAAGGGCATGTCGCAGACGTCCATCCCGTGCGTGGCTCCGGCAGTAGCCAATGCCGTCGCCGACGCCATAGGTGTGCGCCTGACCGACACACCTTTTACGCCCGAGAAGGTTCTCCGCGCCACCGGCCGCCTCGGATCCTGAGGAACCGAACATGCTGTTCGAAGAACGAAGAACCCTGGCGGCCACTCCCCAAGCAGTTTGGGACGTTCTCTGGGACATCGAACGACTGGCCACATGCGTGCCCGGATGCACCGATGTGCGCGAGATCACACCCGGTGAGCATTACACAACCAAGTTTGTGGATTCTGTGGGACCATACAAGATCAGCTTCGACGCCGACGTCGTGGTCACCGCCGTCGAGGATCTCCGATCCGTCGCACTGACCGCGACCGGCGAAGACAAGCGGCTCGGCGCAACAATGCGCATGGATATCGTCGTGTCTCTGGCCTCCGAGAGCGCCGACGAAGGTGCAACAGACTCCACCGGAACGAGCATCGCAGTCACGGGCGACATGGAGATCCTCGGCAAGCTGGCATCGCTTGGGAAGCCGGTCGTGGTTAGAAAGCTCCGCGCCAAGTTCGCCGATTTCGTGGAGAACCTGAGAGCCGAGATCGAGGGCGTTCCGGTACAGGTCAAGGTGCCGTTTCTGCGCCGGATCGGTCGAGGGGCGTTGGGTCTGTTTGGCGCACTCATCGCGGGGTTCCGTCGTTTGGTTGGGCCGCTGCGGACGTTCGCTCGACGCCGCCTCGATCGGCCGGACCCCAAGGGAACCGAGCTCGATCAAGGCGTAAGCGGTACCACGGTGGTGTCGCCAACGCACGAGTTACTCGACGGCGTGGACGCGGTTTCGAAGGCGCTCTCAGCTACCGGGACCTTGCCGCCGTTTCGCCTACTCCAACCGGAGGACGCTCGCGCCGCTGCGTTGGAGCTGAGGAGGATCGGCGAGGGAGCGTGGACATATGCCGGAGGGGTAGAGCTCGTCCTACTGATCAGGCAAGGTCTAGTGCAACCGCGATACCTGATCGACATCAAGCGAATCCCCGGGATACGCGATCTCCGATGGGTCGACGGGAGAGTAGCCATCGGAGCTGCGGCTTCTCACGATGCAATCGCCCGTTCCGATGGCATACGGGCGGGATTCCCGGCACTGCAAGCCGCCGCCTCCCAGCTGGGCAACCCTCGCATCCGAACGCAGGGAACCTTGGGAGGCAACCTGTGTTTCGCCGATCCCCACTCAGATCCTCCCACCGCGCTCCTTCTCTACAACGCCTCGGTGGTCATCCAGGGACCAGAGAGCAGCCGGGAAGTCCCCTTCCCTGATTTCGTCACCAGTGCCTATGAGACGGTAATGGCGCGCGATGAGACCCTCACCACGATCCACGCCCAACCGCTTCCCGACCGGTGGGGGACTTCGTTTCTTCGGATGGAGCGCTTCCACCGCCCGACCGTGAACGTTGCCGTTGCTGTGTCGGTCGCAGACGGAGAGATCACCGACGCTCGGGTCGCGGTGGGATGCATAGGCCCCCGGCCGGAGCGTCTGAGCGAGTTGGAAAAGTCGCTCCGGGGTGCCAGGACTGCGGAGGTCGAGAGCCTGATCGCCGAGAGCCGCGACTACCTCTACAACACCCTGGATCCCGTTGAGGATCTCCTGGGAACACCCGAGTACAAGATTCACCTGGCGCAGGTGCTGCTACGCCGCGCCATCAGACAGGCGATCGAGAGCGAGCACTAATGGGCATCAACCCGAGCGGCCACAACGAAGCCGGCACCGAAACCGTTCAGCTTCGGGACGTCACCACAACTATCAACGGTGTCGAGTGGAGCGGGCGCGTGGCGATCGAAGAGGTGCTGCTCGACCTCTTGAGGACCCGTATTCGTCTGACGGGTACCAAGCGTTCGTGCGAGTCTGCCGTCTGTGGCGCCTGCACGGTGCTGGTAGACGGCCAACCGATCAGTTCATGCGCGTTCTTGGCATTCGAAATCGACGGCCGGTCCGTCGTCACCATCGAAGGCGTCGGGTCCGACGCCGGTCTTGACCCTCTGCAGGAAGCGTTCGTGCGCAACCTCGGTGCCCAGTGCGGCTACTGCACACCGGGGCAGATCATGTCTGCCAAGGGCCTGCTGCTCAGAAGTCCCACGCCGACCGACGAGGAGATTCGCGAGTGGATGTCCGGGAACATCTGCCGGTGCGGATGCTATTCGGCCATCGCGACCTCGATTCGCGAGGCGTCGGACGCCTCCACCGAACGCGGCTGACGGCGCAGCGGGCTCGGCCCTCTGTTCCCGCTCTCAGCCGGTGCGGTGCCGGTTGCGGCCGTGACAATCTAAACATTAAGATGGTTAGAGGGTCGGTGACAGGCGGAATCTTGACGTAACCGAGCGTTGCGGGGAGGGCTCGAGAGGATGCGGAGGGCTCGAGAGGATGATGGAGAAATCTGGTCGTCGACTGCACCCAGGCGGGCTTCCAGAACCGGCCGGCCTGTATTCACACGCTATGAAGGCAGGGGGCTTCCTGTTTCTCTGCGGACAGTCAGGCAGAGATTCGGATGGCAGCCTGGCGCTGGACCTCGAAGGCCAACTGAAGCAGACGTTCCGCAACATCGGTGCCATCCTGGCAAGCGAGGGCCTCACGTTCCGCAGCGTCGTCAAGTTCACGACCTACGTCGTGGACAAGGGCCACATCGCAGAGTTTCACCAGGTCAGGTCGGGGATTTACGAGGAAGTGTTCCCCTCCGGTGACTACCCCCCGAATACACTTCTCGTGGTCACGCAACTCGCCGTCGCAGAGTTACTCGTCGAGGTCGAGACCGTGGCCGCCCGGAGCGATACGGACCCGGCTCGTCTGACCATCAGGGGAATGGACAAACAGAAGGTCGGGCAGTTCGCCTCCGAGCTTCGCGCGATTCGCCCTCCCGAGCCCTACAAGGGCAAGGGCATCCGCTACGCGGGTGAGGCGATTCGGCGGAAGCAGGGCAAGGCGTTTGCCGGGGGCAGGTAGCCATGGAGAAGCATAAAGCCAAAGCGAAGCGGCATCAGCGGCGCAAGAAGCACGTTCGCAAGCGCGTGTTCGGGGAGCCGGAGCGGCCTCGCTTGACCGTCTTTCGGAGTCTGAATCACATCGCCGCTCAGGTGATCGACGACGAGAGCCGACGTACGCTCGTCCAGGCCAGCAGTCGTAACAAGGAGCTGCGCGACTCGATCGGGTGCGGGGGCAACTGCAAGGGCGCGGCCGCGGTGGGCCGGACGTTGGCTCAGCGGGCGGTGGCCCACGGGATTCGGGACGTGACCTTTGACCGGAACGGGTATGCGTATCATGGCCGGGTCAAGGCCCTGGCCGAAGCGGCCCGCGAGGCGGGGCTGCGATTCTGAGCCGACAGACTCGGGCGCGTAACTGGGCCATCTCCGGTTCGCGCCGGCAGGATGCAAACACATGACGCAAG
>JACZXM010000059.1 GCA_022571615.1 Acidobacteriota bacterium
AGCACAGGCTATTAGCGCGCTGACCTGGCATATTGGCTACTCTCCGAGTAGCCAATATGCCAGGTCGCACTACCACTACCGCTTATACCCGCCTCCGACCACTTTACCCTGTCGTTCAGTCCCTATTGGTTTTTCGGGTGAGTCATACCTCAAGAATATACTCAGATAATGCGCGGGGATTGGAGCGCAAGGAGAAAGCTTATTGGCCACCACGGGCGCATAAGGTTGCTCTTTGATCCGCCTGGCAGTTTAGAAGGAGCTATAGTGAGACGTTTTCCGGTTGTGATTCTGAGTTTCCTCTTCTGTTTCTCGCTGCTACTGTTGGTAGGTGCTTGTGGGAAACGGCCCCAGGTCACAACACCGTCAACTGTTACCCCCGCTACCAGAAGTGAAGTCCCTTCACAGCCGGACACATTGGCTCCCACCGTTACTATTAGCGCCTCTCCCAGCACCATCGCCCCGGGGCAGCAAACCACGTTGAGTTGGCAATCCACCGATACCTCTTCGCTGAGCATCGATGGCGACGTTGGCCAGGTTGCAACGAGCGGTTCCATGGCGGTGTCCCCTCTGACGTCCACCACCTATACGGTGACGGCAACGGGACCTGGTGGAGAAGCCAGATCGAGTACCCGTGTGACGGTCACTGGGAGGTCTACTGATGCAATCGTTCGCTCCACGGACATTGACAGTCTCCGAAAGGCGATTGACGAAGGCAAAGTGCAGCCAGTGTTCTTCGACTATGACAAGGTGGAACACATCACGGGAGTGAACGTGACGATGGTGACCACCGCGAAGACCGATACCGAGGGCAAGGCACTCCTGCAGCACCTTGGCGTCCCGTTCAGGCAATAGGACACGAGCCATGATGACCGATCCGATCGCGGATATGCTGACGCGTATTCGCAATGCCCTCCGGGCCGACCACGATAGCGTGAGCATCCCGGTTTCGAATACGAAACGTGAGATCGCCAGAATTCTGCGCGAGGAGGGCTACGTGCAGGCGGTGAGCAGTGCCGACCCCGGGCCTGGAGCCTCGATCCAGATCGAGCTCAAGTATGCCGGCGAGCGTGAGCCCGTGATCACGGGAATCGAGCGTGTCAGTTCGCCGGGGCAACGGGTGTATTGCGGCAAGGAGAACTTGCCCAGAGTTCTAAACGGGCTCGGGATAGCCATCATTTCGACCTCGCGCGGTTTATTGACCGATCGCCAGTGCCGGCAACAGGGAATCGGCGGCGAGGTTCTGTGCAAGGTGTGGTAGCGATGTCGCGAGTGGGAAAGAACCCGATACCGTTACCCGAGGGCGTCACGGTGCAGATCGGCCAGGATCAGCTGCTGGTCAAGGGCGCCAAGGGCGAGATGAGCTCGCCGGTGCCCGAGGGGATCTCCTTCAAGCTCGATGATTCCGTCTTGGTCGCTCACCGCGCCGACGAGGCCAAGCAGACACGCGCGTTTCACGGTCTGGCGCGGGCGCTCGCGGCCAACGCGGTGCGGGGCGTGAGCGATGGATTCAGGCGAGAGCTCCACATCCATGGCATAGGGTATCGTGCGGCGGTGCAGGGCAAGACTCTGACCTTACAGCTCGGCTATTCCCACCCGGTGGAGTTTCCGGTTCCGGAGGGTGTGAATGTCACCACTCCCGATCCGACCAAGATCATCATCGAAGGGATCGACAAACAGCTTGTCGGCGAGACGGCCGCACGGATCCGACGGCTCCGGTCCCCCGATGCCTACAAGGGTAAGGGGATCCGGTACAGCGACGAGATCGTGCGCACGAAGGTCGGCAAATCCGGCGTGGGAGCGTAGAACCGACATGTTGGTCAATCGTAGAAAGAAAAAGGAGCGCCGTCGGGCCGCGGTCAGGAGGCGGGTCCGGATGAAGGTGCGCGGCACGTCGGGCCGCCCACGGCTGGCGGTTTTCCGATCGAACAAGCACCTGCACCTGCAGGTCATCGACGACATACAAGGGCAGACGGTGGCATCGGTGTCGACGCTCGAGAAGGCCTTCAAGGATCTCGGTTACAGTTTCGGCGCCACGATCCCGGCGGCCAACGCGGCCGGTAAGTTGCTGGCGGAACGCGCCGTGCAGGCCGGTGTCAAGCAGGTCGTGTTCGATCGCAACGGCTACGACTATCACGGGCGTGTTCGCGCGGTGGCGGAAGCTGCGCGCGAAGGCGGCCTGGAATTCTGAGGAGGGGGGACTCGATGGGCAAGTCGCGGCCGCGGCGCGTCGATCCGAACACACTGGAGCATGATCTCCAGGATACGGTCGTAGCGATCAACCGCGTCACGAAAGTCGTCAAGGGCGGCAAGAACCTGAGGTTCAACGCTCTCGTCGTCGTCGGAGATCGACACGGCCACGTCGGGTTCGGGCTCGGCAAGGCACGCGAGGTGCAGTTGGCGATCCGCAAGGGGCTGCAGGAGGCGCGCAAGCGTCTGATCAAGGTCCCGATGGCGGGCTCGACGCTGCCGCACGAGATCGAAGGCCACTATGGTGCCGGGCATGTGTTGTTGAAGCCCGCCGGGCCAGGTACTGGCGTGATCGCGGGTGCGGCGGTGCGATCGGTGCTGGAGCTTGCCGGTGTCGGCGATATCCTCACCAAGTGCATCGGTTCGCGCAACCCGCACAACATGCTCAAGGCGACGTTCGACGCGCTCGAGCGGCTGCGGGATCCGGTTGATGTCGCCCGCCGGCGCGGGGTGCCGTTGGAGCACGTGCAGCCGTCCGGACGGTAGGAGGCCGTGGTGGAAATGTGGTGGGTCTGGCAAGTGGAAGTTACGGGTGAGGGCAAGGAGCAGGGCGACAAGACATGGCCAACAAGTTGGTGATCCAGCAGGTGCGCAGCACCATCGGTCGCCCGCGCAAGCAGCGCGAGGCCCTGTTGGGACTGGGGTTGCGGCGCATCGGGCATCGTGTGGAGCGCGACGACACACCGCGCGTGCGCGGGGCGATCAACGTCGTCTCGCATCTGGTGAGAGTGGAGGAGACAGAAGGCTAGGTCAGATCCTGGTCGCCGTCTCGTGCAGGAGGTAGTGGTGAAGATTCACGACGCACAGCCAAAGCCGGGCAGCCGCCGCGCCCGCAAGCGGATAGGCCGCGGTCGGGCGTCCGGTCATGGCAAGACGAGTGGCCGCGGCGAGAACGGTGCCAAGTCGCGTTCCGGTTACCGTCGCAAGGTAGGCTTCGAGGGTGGGCAGATGCCGCTGGTCCGTCGCCTGCCCAAGCGCGGGTTCAAGAACCCGTTCCGCACGCACTGGGCCGAGGTCAACCTCGATCAGCTTGGTGGCCGGTTCGAGGCCGGAAGTGTGGTGGATCCGCAGGCGCTGCGTGAGTGTGGCCTGGTCAAGGGGCGGTTCGACAAGATCGTGGTCATGGGCCGCGGCGAGCTTGAGGCCGACTTGCAGATCAAGGTGCACCGATTCACGCGCGCGGCGGCGAGCAAGATAGAGGCCGCCGGCGGTAGCATCGAGATATTGGCATGATAATCGAAAGCATCCGGAACATCTTTTCGATTCCGGAGCTCCGGCAGCGTGTCCTGTTCACGTTCGCCCTGCTGGCCGTCTTTCGGATCGGTGCCAACATCCCGACGCCGGGTGTGAACTCGGCGGCGGTGCTGGAGTTCTTCCAGTCCTTGCAGGGGACGTTTTTCGGCTTCGTCGATTTGTTCTCGGGCGGTGCCCTGAGCAACATGACGATCATGGCGCTCGGGATCATGCCCTACATCTCGGCGTCGATCATCCTGCAGCTGTTGACCGTAGTGTGGCCCTATCTGGAGCGGCTGCAGAAGGAAGGCGAGCTCGGTCGCAAGAAGATCACCCAGTACACTCGCTACGGGACGATTTTCCTGTCGATCATCCAATCCATGGGCATCAGCTTCGCGCTCGAGAACACGAGCAGCCCCTCTGGGGTACCGTTCGTGGCCGATCCGAGCTGGAGCTTTCGGCTGATGACCGTGCTCACGCTCACCACCGGCACAGCGTTCCTGATGTGGCTCGGCGAGCAGATCACCGAGCGTGGCATCGGCAACGGCATCTCACTGCTAATTTTCTCCGGTATCGCCGTGGGCCTGCCGCGGTCCCTCATCACGACCTATCAGCAACTCGAGGTCGGATCGCTCAACGTTCTGACCCTCATCGTGCTGGCGGCGCTGATGGTCGCGGTCACCGGGTTCGTGGTGCTCATGGAGAGCTCGCAGCGTCGGATTCCGGTGCAGTACGCCAAGCGCATCGTTGGGCGCAAGCTCTACGGCGGCCAGAGCACCCACCTGCCGATCCGAGTCAATACCGCGGGTGTGATCCCGGTGATCTTCGCCTCATCGATCATCATGTTCCCGCAGACGATCGCGCAGTTCATCAATCATCCGTGGGCTCAGGCCGTGAGCGGACAGCTGAACTGGGGCATGCCGCTCTACAACCTGCTGTATGTCAGCGGCATCATCTTCTTCTGCTACTTCTACACCGCGATCATCTTCAACCCCCAGGATGTCGCCGACAACATGCGCAAGTACGGCGGGTTCGTCCCTGGGATTCGTCCCGGAAAGCGAACCGCCCAGTACATCGATGACATCCTGACTCGGCTCACCTTGATCGGGTCGGTGTACCTGGCCGCGGTCGCCATGTTGCCGCAGTTTCTGATCTCCGGCTTCAAGGTAGCGCCGATACCGGTGATCGGGCCGTACCTGGATGCCGTCTTGCCGTTGTGGTTGACCGAGGGACTGGGAGTGACCTTCTTTTTCGGTGGTACGTCGTTGCTGATCCTGGTGGGTGTGGCGATGGACACCGTGCGGCAGGTCGAGAGCCAGCTGGTCATGCGCCACTATGAAGGCTTCATCAAGGGCGGTCGGGTCAGGGCTCGGCGGTTCGTCTGATGATGATCGTTTTCTTGGGCCCGCCGGGGGCCGGCAAAGGTACACAGGCAGCGAAACTGTCAGCCAAGTACGGCCTGCCGAAGGTCTCCACCGGCGACATGCTGCGGCAGGCGGTTGCCGCCGGTTCGCAGTTGGGCCAGCAGGTAAAGGCGATCATGGATGCCGGTGATCTGGTCGACGACCAGACCATGGGTGAGGTGGTCAAGGAGCGCCTGGCGCAGCCGGATGCTGCTGGCGGGGTGGTCATGGACGGCTACCCTCGCACCCGAGTGCAGGCCGAGTTCTTCGACCAGTTGCTGACCGACAGCGGTCGAGGTGGCGTGGGGCTGGTGTTGCTGTTGACCGTTGCGGAGGATCTGCTGGTGGATCGGCTGTCCAAGCGGCGCGTCTGTCTCCAATGCGGTGCCAACTATCATCTGGAGTTCAAGGCGCCCGTGAGCGACGATGTGTGCGATTGTTGTGCAGGCGGTCTGATTCAGAGGGACGACGATAAGGAAGATGTGGTACGCGAGCGGCTGCGGGTGTATCGAGAGCTCACGGAGCCGTTGGTGGCCTACTATCGGGCCTGGGGGCATCTGCGTGAGATCGACGGCACCGATAGCATCGAGGATGTGTTCACACGGGTTGACGCGGCGGTCGCCAGGGCGGCCGCGGCATGATCGTATGCAAGTCGGCGGCAGAGCTGGAGGCGATGCGCGCCGCCAACCAGATCGTGGCCACGGTACGCGATGAGGTGGCGGAGCGCATCCGCCCGGGAGTTACGACCGGGGAGCTCGATAAATATGCCGAGGCGCGGATTCGCGAGCTCGGCGGCGAGCCTGCGTTCAAGGGCTACCGCGGTTTTCCAGCGACCCTGTGCATCTCGCTCAACGAGGAGGTGGTGCACGGGATCCCTTCGACTAAGCGACGTCTGGCCGCAGGCGACATCGTCGGCATCGATCTGGGCGTGCGCTTGGGGGGGTTCTATGGGGACTCGGCTCTGACCGTGCCGGTACCACCGGTGGACGAGGATGTCACCCGCTTGCTCGAGGCGACGCGAGAGGCGCTCGATCTGGCGATCGGCCAGTGTTGGCCGGGTCGGCGCGTCGGTGACATTTCACACGCGGTTCAGCAGCATGTCGAGCAAGCCGGGTTCTCGGTGGTACGCGAGTTTGTCGGTCATGGGATCGGCGTGGCCCTGCACGAGGATCCGCAGATCCCTAACTTCGGTGACCCCGGAGTCGGGGCTCGCCTTCGTCCTGGCATGGTGTTGGCGATCGAACCGATGGTGAACCTCGGTGATGCCGGGGTCGAGGTGCTGGAGGACGGCTGGACCGCTGTGACCGTGGACCGCAAACCGTCCGCTCACTTCGAACACAGCGTCGCGATCACGGAGGAGGGCCCATGGGTGCTGAGCGCGTCGAACGGAGCCGCGGCCCGCGGCCCGCGGTACGCAGCCAGCGGCTGATTCGAGGAGCGATGTCAGGAAAAGAAGAAGCCATTCAGGTGCGAGCCAAGGTCGTCGAAACGTTGCCGAACGCCATGTTCCGCATCGAGCTCGACAACGGCCATAAGGTGCTGGCTCACATCTCCGGCAAGATGCGCAAGTACTTCATTCGCATTCTGCCCGGCGACGAGGTGCTGGTGGAATTGTCGCCCTACGACCTGGGCCGCGGCCGCATTGTGTATCGATACAAGTGAAGGGTGCCCCGTGGCGGTGGACGCGGCGGGGGGTGGGTGCCAGCTTGCTAGAATCCTGCTAAGATCTGTCATCCGCCTTAGTAAAATAGGTGGGAGTTTGTCGTGAAGGTAAGAGCGTCCGTTCGTCGCATGTGCGACAAGTGTAAGATTGTGCGCCGCAAGGGCACGGTCTACGTAATCTGCGAAAACCCAAAGCACAAGCAGCGGCAAGGCTAAAACGGGTTTCGTGCCCTCCGTTCGGGGGGCTGGCGTGACGCTCGTTCCCGAGTTCAAGGGACGCACGGAAGAGGAGCTTTCCGATGGCCCGTATTGCGGGTGTTGATTTACGTCTGGACAAGCGCGTCGAGATCGCGTTGACCGACATCTACGGGATCGGTCGAGCGCGAGCCAATTCCATCCTGGCCTCGGCCAAGGTAGAGCCTGACCAGCGGGTCAAGGACCTCACCGAACAAGAGGTAAGCCGCATCCGGCAGGTGATCGATCGGCTCGGGCAGGTGGAAGGTGAGCTGCGCAAAGAAATCCAGATGAATATCAAGCGCCTGATCGAGATTGGGTCCTATCGCGGCATGCGTCATCGGCGCAATCTGCCGGCTCGGGGACAGCGCACCAAGACGAATGCCCGAACTCGGAAGGGTCCGCGCGGCATGGCGATCAAGAAAAAAGCGAGCACCAGGTAACGTCCCTCAGCAGTTGGCCGCGCCGTAGCGGCAGAGGCGGGCGCCGCGGAGTTTAGGAACGAGCGATGGTACAGAGAAAAACCGGCAAGAAAAAGGTCAAGAAGAACATCGCCCAGGGCGTAGCGCATATCCGGGCGACATTCAACAACACGATCATCACGATTTCCGACATGGATGGGAACACGATCGCGTGGTCGAGCTCGGGATCCAAGGGGTTCAAGGGCTCGCGCAAGGGCACGCCCTTCGCGGCCCAGATCGCGGCGCAAGACGTCGCTGCGAAGGCCAAGGAACACGGGATCAAGCGGGTCGAGATTCGTATCAAGGGTCCGGGGTCCGGGCGAGAGTCAGCGATCCGGGCACTGCAGTCGGCGGGCATTGACGTGACTGCCATCCGCGACGTAACACCGATTCCGCACAATGGATGCCGCGCACCCAAGAAGCGGCGAGTCTGACGAGTCTGAGGAGGATAAGCGAGAGTGGCGCGTTACACAGGTCCGGTTTGCAAGCTCTGTCGTAGGGAGGGCATGAAGCTCTTTCTGAAGGGCTCGCGCTGCACGTCCGACAAGTGCGCCATCGAGCGGCGAAACTACCCGCCCGGGCAGCACGGGCGAATGCGTCGCCGACGGCCTTCGGACTATTCTATCCAGCTGCGCGAAAAACAGAAGGTGAAGCGAGTTTACGGCGTGCTGGAGCGGCAGTTCCGTAAGTACTTCAAGGAGGCGGCGCGACAGCGCGGCATCACCGGCGAAGCATTGCTCACATCGCTCGAGCGGCGCCTGGACAACGCCGTGTACCGCATGGGATTCGGTCTGTCGCGTCCGCATGCGCGCCAGCTCGTCAAGCACGGGCATGTGGCGGTAAACGGTTCGCGGGTCGATATCCCGTCGTACCAGGTCAAGCAGGGAGATACAGTGGCGGTGCGCGACAAGAGTCGCAATAACACCGAGATCCAGCTAGCAGTGGAGAACGCGAGGATCGGCAGCCCGGTTGGCTGGATCGAGGCCGATCTTGACAAGCTCTCGGGCACGGTAACGCGGTTGCCGATGCGCGAGGACATCGGCATGGAAATTCAGGAACAGCTGATCGTCGAGCTCTACTCCAAGTAGATCTCAGTCTTTCACGGTAGCTGTCGAGAATCGGATGGCTCAGGAGATCCGGAATGCTCTGGACAGGTTTTCAGCGTCCCAAGCGGCTCGAGGTTGACCTCGATTCGCTCACGGACCGCTACGGAAAGTTCGTTGCACAGCCCTTTGAACGGGGCTTCGCGACCACAGTTGGACATGCACTGCGGCGGGTACTGCTTTCCTCGGTGGAGGGCGCCGCGATCACGGCGCTCAAGATCGAGGGCGTGCTGCACGAGTTCAGCTCGTTGCCGGGTGTCGTCGAGGACACCACGGACCTGATTCTGAACCTCAAGGCCATTCCCTTCCGCCTCAACGTCGACAAGCCCAAGACGTTGTTGCTCAAGAAGAGCGGTGCAGGAGCGGTGACGGCGGCGGATATCGAAGAGGATCCCGACTTCACCTGCATCGAGCCGGACGCACATATATGCACCCTTTCCAAGGGGGGATCGATCGAGATCCAGCTACGACTGCGCCGGGGTCGTGGCTACACCTCGGCCGATCAGAACCTCGAGGAGGGCATGGATATCGGGTGGCTCCCGATCGACTCCGTGCACTCGCCGGTACGCAAGGTTAACTACAACGTCGAGACGGCCCGCATCGGCCGGGTCGGTAACTATGAGCGCCTGGAGCTCGACATCGCCACCAACGGCACGGTGACGCCCGACCGCGCCATTGCGCTCGCGGCCAAGCTCATGCGAGATCATCTCGCTGTGTTTGTCGATATCGAGGAGGAGCAGGAGGAGGAGCACGAGGAGCCGGATCAGGACCTGACCGCCTTCTACTCCCACCTGAACCGCTCGGTCGACGAGTTGGAGCTATCCGTTCGCTCGTACAACTGTCTCAAGAACGCCGAGATCCGCACCATCCGCGATCTTGTGCAGCGCAGCGAGCAGGAGATGCTCAAGACGAAGAACTTCGGCAAGAAGTCGCTTCAAGAGATCAAGGAAGTTCTGGCGGATATGGGACTGACGCTGGACATGGACCTGTCGGATCTACCGCTGGCACCAGACGCGAACTAGGACCCAGGGAGACATCCGTCATCATGCGTCATCGTTGCACGACGCCTAAGCTCGGACGAACAGCGTCTCATCGCGACGCCATGCTACGCAACATGGTGACCGACCTGTTTCGTCACGAGAAGATCCGCACGACGCAGGCCAAGGCCAAGGTCCTTCGCCCGTATGCGGAGAAGCTCATTACTCTCGGCAAGCGCGAGACGCTTCACGCCCGTCGTCGGGCGGCACGCCTGATCCGCGACAAATTGGTCCTGCGCAAGCTGTTCGACGACCTGGCACCGCGTTACGCCGAGCGCCCGGGCGGCTACACCAGGATCACCAAGCTGCCGCAGCGCGCCGGCGACAACGCCCACATGGCGGTCATCGAGCTGGTCGAGGCGGAGATGAAGGCGCGCAAGAGCAAGCCCAAGAAGCGCGGTGGACCGCGAACCGCCGCGCAGGATACGGTCGAGGCGGCCAGCGAACCCGACGCTGCCTCGATCGACGCCGACGACGCCGACGATGCTGCCGATGTCGAGGATGGCGGCGACGAAGCGCAAGAGGAAGCAAAAACTGACGACTGATCCAGCAGGGTGCGAAACAGCTCTTCCGCATTCTGCAGGCTACGGGCACCCGGGCCGTTAGCTCAGTTGGGAGAGCGCCGGCCTCGCATGCCGGAGGTCGGGGGTTCGAGTCCCCCACGGTCCACTCGGTAGCAAG
>JACZXM010000060.1 GCA_022571615.1 Acidobacteriota bacterium
TGCCTTCTTCGACCGAAGCAACCTGTGCCCCTTCAAGCGATTCGAGCTCCAGGCGCTCGGCCCATTCAGACGTCACATCCGCCGGCCGCACTCCCAGGTAGCCGCGTACGACTTTGCCCGCCTCGCGCAACTTCTCGTAGGTCTCCGCTCCGCTCATCCAATGTTACAAGATGTTGTACGTTTAAGTGTAACATAACAGGCCGTCGAAGTCCAGCCGTTGAATCTTGGGGGGCTGGGCCGTATTATCCGCAACTCGGTGAGGAGAAACGGTTAATGAGCGACGGACAGCAGGTTCAGGATCACAGCCTTCAGCGGCAGCACGATCGAGCGGAAGCGCCCCGCCGGCAGCACCGGGGCCGGCAGGATGTAGCCCTTGCCCATGAGGTTGGCCAGCTCCGGGATTCGGGGGTCCGGCGCCAGGTCGTCGCGGGCCTGGCCTCAAGGGCCGATGCCGAGGTGCCAACACGCATCTTGGACGTGTTCTGCGGCGTCGGTTTTTTCACCCTGGCGCTCGCCGGACTTGCCGACGAAGCCATCGGCGTCGAGATCGTAGAGGCATCGATCATCGCGGCACGTGGCAACGCCGCGCTCAACCACATCGAAAACGCGTATTTTTACTCCGGCGATGCGCGCCGCACCCTGCCCGAGGTCATCGACAAGCACGGCGCGCCAGGTGTTGTGGTGCTGGATCCACCGCGCGGCGGCGCGGGTGGAAAGGTCATGCGCCGGATCGCCAGGTCCGGGCCCAGTCGCATCGTCTATGTATCGTGCAATCCGACCACGCTGGCCCGCGACCTCAAGGAGCTCGTGCCGTTCGGGTATCGGATCGCGGCGGTCGAGCCCATCGACCTGTTCCCGCAGACCTACCACGTCGAGACCATCGTCGCGCTCGACCGCCGCTAGCGCTATGCGCTAGCAGCCCGTTGTAGGAAGCGGTGTTGAGAGTGCACTGCCCGGCGCGGTAACGTCTGCCCATTCGCACGAGATTTGGAGGTCGCCGTGAGAGTCTGCTCGCCCCGCAACCGATGGTCCCAGGTTACTGTCATGCTCGCCACCGTGATCGCTGCCGGCACGGTCGTGCCCGCGGCCTCGGCACCGCAGAATGACTACGGGGCCCTGGTGGCGCTTTTCGAGGAGTGGCGCGAGTTCGAGGCCCCGAAGTTCCTTGACGGGGTCCCGGACTACACGGCCGCTGCGATGGCCGCGCAGCGCCGGGCGCTGCCGGGGTTGTTCGAGCGCCTGAACAGCATTCAGATCGAGCAGTGGCCCGTCGAGCAGCAGATCGACTGGCATCTGGTTCGGGCCGAGATGAACGGCCTGGATTTCGATCACCGGGTCCGCCGGCCCTGGGCCAACAACCCGGCGTTCTACGTGATGATGTTCCCGGCCGAGTCCGACGTGCCGGCGCACGAGGGGCCCGTGATCCACGGTTGGATCGACACCTGGACCTATGAATACCCGCTGTCGGCGGGTGCCGCCGAGGAGCTCGCAGGACGGATCGGCGCCATCCCGGCGCTACTGGAGCAGGCCCGCGCCAACCTCGTGGGCACCGGGCACGACCTGTGGCGCATGAGCATCCGCTCGATGCGCGGCCAGGGTCGCGACCTCGCGGACTTCGGCGACCGAGTGGCGGGAACCAGCGGCGCACTGGAGGCGGCCGTGCGGCAGGCCATCGTCGCCACCGACCGCTTCGCCGAGTGGATCGAGCGCGAGCTGCCCTCCAAGACCGATCGGTCGGGCGTCGGCAAGGACAACTACACCTGGTACCTGAAGAACGTGCACCTGGTCCCCTACACCTGGGAGGAGGAGCTGACGCTGATGCGTCGCGAGCTGTGGCGCGCCCACGCCGCCCTGCGCCTGGAGGAAAACCGCAATCGCCACCTGCCGCAATTGACCCGGTTCCAGAACGCCGAGCAATACGACGACGCGCTCAACACCGCCGTGACCGAGTACATGGAGTTCCTGCAACAAGAGGAGATCCTGACCATCCGCGACAGCATGGATCGTGCGCTCCGGGAGCGGATCGGCACGTTTTCGCCGCCGTCCCGCTCTGACGGCCTGCGCGGGTTCTTCTCCGAGGTCGGGTACCGCGACGGCGAGGTCATGCGCACGCACGGCTACCACTGGTTCGATCTGGCCCGGATGCGAGAGGAACCGCACGAGAGCCCGATCCGCCGGGTGCCCGCCCTGTACAACATCTACGACGGGCGCTCCGAAGGCATGGCCACCGGCGTCGAGGAGATGATGATGCACGCCGGGGCGTTCGACGATAAGCCGCGCGCCCGGGAGCTGATCTGGATCCTGCTGGCGCAGCGAGCCGCCCGGGCGATCGGCGGGCTGATGCAACACGGGCAGGAGTGGACGATCGACGAGGCGACCGCGTTTGCCTCCGAGTGGGTGCCGCGCGGCTGGCTTCCGGCCGACGGCGACACGATCTGGTGGGAGGAGCACTTCTACCTGACCCAGCCCGGCTACGGCACCAGCTACGTAATCGGCAAGATCCAGATCGAGCAACTGCTCGCCGAGCGCGCCAATCAGCTCGGCGAGCAGTTCACGATCAAGCGATTCATGGACGAGTTCGCCGCCGTCGGCGTGATCCCCGTCTCGATGGTCCGCTGGCAGTTGACCGGCTATGACGACGAGGTCTCGCGCGACGATTAGAGGCCTCCCGGGTCAGCCCGGCTACGAGCTCAAGCGGCCCGGTGCGCTGCTGCACCTGGACGGTAGGGCCTGACCTGACATTCAGTCAGCCCCCTTCTGCACGCCGAAGGCATGGAGGTTGCTGCGCGTTCGCACGTAGATGCGATCGCCCTCGATCGCCGGAGTCGCGAAGCAAACCTCATCCAGATCATTCACCGCTAGGACCTTCAAGACCGTGCCCGGCTCGAGCACCGCTATCTTGCAGGTCTCGCTGACCATGTAGACCTTGTCGTCTGCCGCCACCGGGGAGGCATAGTAGCTGTCGATCGCTCCCTGGAGCCGGCCACGATCGAGCACAGCCCCGGTGGCCGCGTCGAGGAGGGTCACGACGCCGCCGTCATTGACCATGTAGAGTACGCCCTCGTACAGGAGCGCGGAGGGGAGTTGGGGCACGGAACGGTCGTGATTCCACAGGAAGCTGGACGCGGTCATGTCACCGCTGCCCCCGGTCCGGAAGGCGTTGACCCCGCCCTGCGAGGCCCGCGCCGCCCGGTACCATTCCCACTCGCCACGGTCCAAGAGGCCGTTCCCGTCCAGGTCGATCAGCTTGATCCACCGCCGCGCCAGTTGATCGGGGATCTCGTCGCGGTTGAGGAGCCCGTCTCCGTCGGCATCGGAGCCGATGATCTCGTCGAAGGCCGGAATCGCACGGTCGTAACTGTCCTCGAAGGCCGACGCGCTGGTGCCGTTGATGAACACCGTCTCTGAGCTCGGGTCGAGCACCGGGGTAGCCTTCATCTCGAAGGCCAACCCCCGCACCCACCATAGCCGCTCACCGGTTCCCCCGGCGTAGGCAGTCAACTGAAACGAGCCAGGAACGAGCAGCTGGGCGCCGTTCGCTCTTGTCTCATAGAGGATCGGGGTCGAGTGGCCGGTGCTCGACCCCGGCCGTTCGACTCGCCAACGAACGCTTCCATCTCGCTTGTCCACGGCGACCATGAAGGAATCCGTCTTCTGATCGCATACCTGGATCACCAAGTCCCCAACGAGCACCGGGGAGGCGCCCATTCCGTAGGCATTGTCGAACGGACCGAGAGGCAGCTGCCAGCGCTCCGAGCCGTCGACTTCGTATGCGATCAGACCGAAATCGCCGAAGAACACGTACACGCCGTCGCCATCGGTCACCGGAGTCGGCGATGCGGGATCGTTGAGCCGGTCCAGAGCCTCCCGGCGCGGTCGAGGTGCCGGCGCTCGCCAGCGCACTCTCCCGGTGCGCCGATCGACCGCGTAAGTGTAGAGCGTGTCCTCGTCGACGGCGGTGAGAAAAACGTATTCGGCGGACAGCACGGGAGAGGAGTGTCCCGGCGGCAGAGGCGTGCGCCAGATCTCGTTCCTTCCGAGGCCGAACTCAGCCGGAAGGCCGGAAGCGGTGGCCACACCGGAACCATTCGGACCACGAAACCGCGACCACGCGCCCTCCACCAGGCCCCGGGACTGGTGCTCCGAGCTGGCGACGCAACCCTCGTGGGCGAGCATGAACAGCATGACCGACGCGGCGAGACCCGCGCTGGTTCGCAGGCCGTTCAACGGCCCCCAGGGGATCCCTCCCCTGCCTCGTCGTCGGACTCGTCCGGTTTTGGCGGGCGAGGGCGATCATGCCAGAGTCTCACCGCACCTCCCCAGAACGACTTCCCGTGGTGCTCGACCTTGTGCTCACCTTCGAACAGGTAGTCGAGGATGGCCTTGTCCCACTGCAACCCAGCGGTGGCCACCAGTTTCATCCAGTCCCCGTGAGCGGTTTCATCCGGAGCTTCGGTACCGCCGTTCCAGATCGTGACTTTGGGGTTGAAGCCACGACGGGAGCGGTCGCCTTCGCCGGCGCGAGCACCGGTGAGCGGCATCTGGATGTTGACGCCGTCGGTCATGTCTTGCCGATAGATGATCGGTTCGAAATCAGCTCCATAGCGCCGGTACCGATCGTACGCACGATCGTTGAGCGCGCGGACCTCCGAAGCCTCGTTGATGTACCGGGTGATGTAGCCGCGGATCTTGAAGGCCGCTTCCTTGTGCCGCGGGTACCGAGGGTCGTCGAGATAGCGGAACCCCGGAATGAACCAGCCTCGATTCACGCTCCAGTTGCGTTCCGTGACCCGGCCCCGGCGAACAAGGCCTGCATACTCGGAGAACAGCTGCACGACCTCGTGCGAGGGGTAGCCGTGCGGGTTCATGAAGATGTCGGGCAGCCACGTCGCCCACAGCTTGGGGCGCACCTTGGACTCCGGGTAGCTTGGATTGTCGGCGTTGCCTCCCGAGGTCGCGCCCATCCCGAGGGCGCCTAGGTAACCGGCGTGGAGTATGAAGTCGGGCGTGATCCGGTAGAGATCGTAGGCGAGCTGCGCGCCGTCCGGGTTGGTGAACGGATGGACGATGACGTTGACGTTCAGCAACTTCTTCTTGAACTCTTCGTCCGTCAGGAGCAGCTCGGCCAGCTTCAGGACATGACTCGTCGAGGACACCTCGTTGGCGTGCTCTCGAGCCGAGTAGATGACGGTCGGCTTGAAGGTCGTCGCTTTGTAGTGGGACCAGTGAGACGCCTCGATGGGGGGCATCAGGTCCATCGCCCAGATGTCCTTGCCCAGGTAGCTCTGTCCCACGCGGTAGATGGTCGCCTCCGGGAACGTCGCCATGCGGGCCAGAATGGCGTGTCCCTCCGGGGGCGGAATAGGCGTGTCCCACTGCACGAGCTCCTCGCCGCCGTACGTGTAGTCGCCCTCAGGCAGTAGATCCTCCGCCGTCGGGTACGGCCGGGGGATCCCGTTGGCGTCGAGTATCACCACCGACTGCGTGTCGGGCTCGATCTTCCAGTCCCAGCCTGCCGCAAGTCGGATCGTCCCGAGACCTTGGAAGGCCAGCTCGTCCAGATACAGACCTTGCGCCCGCAGGACACCGAGATTGCCCACCATTGCAGTTGCCTGCGCAGCGGTCATGATCCGAGTATCGATTTGGTACTCGTCCGCACGATTCAGCAGCTCGCTGCGGTCGTCGCTCTCGAAGTCGACCTTGACCCGAAGATCGAGCCGTTCGACCCCTTCCTGCCCGGCGCGCACCGTCGCGGCAAGAGCGCTCGGCCGCTCGACAGACACCAATGGCACGTCTCGACGGAGCTGGCTCTTGCGCCCGCCGGCCTCGGTGTAGTCGATGACGACGGCCGGGCGGCTGGTTGCAAAGCCCGTTAAGCGGATGTTTGCCCACCCTGAAGCGCCGTCCCCTTTCGGATGCATGATCGGAAGCACACGGCCGATATAGGTGAGCTCGTCGCCGCGCGCCATCCGGCCCAGCATTCGGAAGAAGAAGAGGGTCGGGAAGTAGATCTCCTCGTGCAACGAGTCGAGCGAAGAAATGTACTCGTTGTCGATGCCGAGCATGTAGTCCGGCTCGCTGAGGCTCACTTCGACGGTTAGCTCGCCGAAGTAGGGCCCGTCCGAATCGCGTGGGTTGCCCTCGTGGCGGTCCATCACGTAGTCGTAGATCGCCGGAAGCGTCTGGGATTGGTAGTGATCCCAGAACCGTTCGATATCCGTCACGATGCGCTCGTCCACGAGCGTTTGCCCTTCGAGGGCCGCGCTCATCCAACCGGTCGTGACCCGTACCATCTCGAAGTCGCGGAAGCGGTCAAAGTGGGGCCGCAACACGTACTTCGGCTCGAAGGTACGTCGCAGCAGCTCTGAGCCGTCTGTGGCGGTGACCATCACCTCGTAGGTCGGGGCATCGATCGGCGCCATGACGAAGTCGACCAGCTCCAACGCCAGATCCAGCTCGTTGGTAAGCACCTCGTCGATGGGCCAAATCTCCTTGAGCCAGCGCACCTTGCTGTACATGGCGCCCTGCGGCCACTCCTCCGGCGGGCCGGCCTCGGCGAAGCTCACTCGGATTCTGCCGATACGCGGCATACCGGCATCCGCCTGCAGTTGGCGCAGCTCGGGCAGAATGGCCTCACGCAGCCAGGAGAATCCCTGCTTGAACGCCGAGAGAACGCTCACCTCGGTGGTAGCCGGGTTCGCTCCAGCCTCGACCAACATCGCCCGTGCCTCCGCCGCAATACGCCCCCGTACCTCTGGGGGTTCGCTCAGCCGCGCCTCGAGCCGAATGGCCCGATCGCGCTCGACGGCGGGGAGCACGCGGTCGCGAAACAAGCTCCAGAACTCGTCGACCTCCGAGGCAATCTCGATCCGCTCGTCGATGATGACGGCGGCGTTCTGCACGTCGCGATCGTCGATTTTCACCTGAAGATCCACGATCCCGAGCGACGCCATTCGCGATCTCACGAGGGCTTCGAGGCCGGGCTCGATTTTCTCGAGCGAGACCGTCACACGTGCCGACTCGATTTGCTTGCCCTCCAGCTCCTCGACCATGCGGTCGAGCTTGTACAAAGCCGCAGCCGCCTGGCCCCCAGGGCTGCGCTGCGCCAGGAACCTCCACACGGCGAGCTCCACGTCCTCGACCGTGTTCCTGTCTTTGCCACGTTCCGAGAGGTTGGGGAACGTCTGGGCCAGTTGCTCCAGGGCGCGCGCGACGCCAGCGGCATCTCCGCCGGTCACCAGGAGCGCTCGCTTCTTGCCGAAGGCGTCGGGAACGACTTCGATGAGGCCCTCTCCAGCGGTCAGCGACGCGATCCTCTCCTCGGAGAGCTTGCCATCGTCGAGCATTTGCTCGATCAAGGGGTGTTCGGTACCGATGACGACGAGGGTCGGCTCCGATGAAGCCTGGTCGATGTCACCGGGGGCCCTCCCCACCGGAAGGGTGATTCCGGCTGACTCCAATCCGAGCCGGGCCGCCAGGTCGATCGCGCCGTCCGTCCCCTCGCCGACCGCGCTTAGAACTGCGTCGATGCGGTCGGGAATCTCGTTGCTATCGGAGTCACCAAGCAGTCCGTCCGGGTGAAACAGATTCGAGAGGTCGAGCTCATCCTTGCCCCCGGACCCCGGTCTCTGCGCGATCGGCCGCGTCGGAGGTTCCGGCACGACCCGAGGGATCTCCACCTGGGCTACCGCTCCCGCCGGCTCCTGCAGGTGGACCTTCAGCACCACCGCACCCGGGTACGAGAGGAGTTTTGCGCGATCCTCGGACGCCGGCTCCCCGGGCTCGTTGTCGTTTACCGCGGGGGCTGTCTCTGGTTCCGGCGGGGCGGGCTCGGCCCGCACGGTCGGGACCGCTTCCAGGGCAGCGCGGGCGCGCTCGAGGTCACCCGTGGTAGCGAGAAGCACGACAGCGTCCACGGCCGTGAAAGCGCCCTCTGCCGCGTCGGTCACCCTCACCGTCGGCACCCAGATGGCCTCGAACGCGACGCCCACCTCGCCCAGGTAGCCGCCGAGGTCCTCGATCAGGTCGGCCAGGGTCGCACCCTGGGGCTCACCGACGTGTGGCAACCGGCCGGCAAAGGCCGCCGCTGCGGCCCGCGTCCCGGCATCGTCAGCTCCGGCGATTACGACCCACTCGCGACCGGCCGAAGAAAGACGGGTCACGATACCTTCGCCCGCGGCGAGCGCCGTGAGCTCGGGTACCGCGACGCCTGCCCGCTCGACTCCAGCGCGGCCGATCAGGATCCCGACGCCCGACCCGGACGTCTGCCGCGGCACCGGGATGTTCATTGCCATGCTCTCGAAGCCGAGACGGGCGGCGACATCCATGGCAGCGGCCAGCTCGGAAGCGGATCGATTGATGCCCAAAACGAGTCCGGCGTCGACGAAATCGACGAACCCGTCCCCGTTGCGGTCCTGGAAGATCGCACCGGTCGCGAACAGGGACTCCAGGCCCGGCCGGAGACCTTGCGCCCCCTCCTGCCCGATAGAGGGCGCCGGGGCGCCGATCGTGCCCAGGCCCAACGTAAGGGCCAGGATTACGGCTCTCGAGTGGCAACGGATTCGGGATCGAGTCATGGGTTCCTCCTGGTCTCTAAGCTGTCTCCACAACCGGACTCGGCGGCTTCATCGGCATCCCCCGGCGTTCCGAAGCCGCCGCCACCGGGAGTTCTGACACTGATGACGTCGCCCGCTTTCATCCACGCTGTCACCTTGCCCGGTAAATCACGCGCCCCCTCGCTATCGATCAGGACGCTGCGACCGGGCTTACCCGGAGCTCCTCCGGCAAGTCCGTACGGGCCCCGCACACGTCGATCCGCCAGAATGGTCAACTGAGCGGGAACGAGCAGTTCGATATCGCGGCGGATCCCGTCGCCCCCGCGCCAGCGCCCTGCGCCGCCGGACCCTCTACGGATCTCGTAACGCCTGACCCGGAACGGATACGCGTGCTCGAGCGCCTCGACAGGTGTGTTGAGGCTGTTCGTCATATGGGTGTGGGTGGCGTCGAGACCATCGGCATCAGGCCGCGCGCCCATCCCACCCGCCACCGTCTCGTAGTAAGCGAACTCCGCCCCGGCGAGGTCCTTGCCGCCGAGCGTGATGTTGTTCATCGTGCCACTGCTCGCGGCCGGGATGACGCCCGGGATCGCCTGGGCCAGCGCGCCGAGCACCGTGTCGACGATGCGCTGCGAGGTTTCCACGTTGCCGCCGGCCATTGCCGCGGGCTCCTCGGCGTTCACCAAGCAACCATCCGGCGCCACGATCTCGAGCGGCACGAGCGTGCCATGGTTGGAAGGAATGGGGAACGGCACGATTACGCGAAAACAGTAGAAAACCGCAGATAGGGCGATGGCGTAGTTGGCGTTGATGCTGCCAACCGCTTGCGGTGCCGTTCCCGCGAAGTCCACCCGCGCCGTATCGCCGGCGATGGTGACCGTAGCGACGATAGGGAGGGGCCCGGCGCCCTGACCGTCGTCATCCATACAGTCCTCGAATCGGTAGGTACCGTCGGGGATTTGCTGGATGGCCTCCCGAGTCATGCGCTCCGCGTACGCCAGCAGGTGTTCCATGTAGGCGGTCACCTCCTGGAGGCCATACTTGTCGACGTTCGCCAACAGCCGGCGCTCACCGGTCCGATTCGATGCGATCTGCGCCGTCAGGTCCCCTTCGCGTTCGCGCGGGGTCCGTACGTTCGCGAGAATGAGCGCCGGGTTAATCCGGACTAGCCGCTCCTTCAGTAGCAATTCCGTCGCGTGGAACACCAGGAGGAGAGCGGCCTTTAGATCCGATGCAGAACTCTGATCGCCGTCGTAATGTGATAACCCGTGCTTAAGCGAATCGGTCGCGTTTGCGACGAGATCAAACGAAAAGCGTTTACTCATTCTTGCCTTGTCACCCCTCAAGAACCCCCGTCATCCACGGTTCGCATCGACGTTCGCAAACATTCTAGCAAACCGTAACTTTCCTCTCTAACACATCTTCCGTTGGACAGAACCTCCTGTTAGAAGAACCCCTTCCTGGCCCCCGGGAACCCC
>JACZXM010000061.1 GCA_022571615.1 Acidobacteriota bacterium
TCCCGGGGCCGGTGATGCCCCAGCCGTTACGGCGCTCGGGGGGCGCCACGGCATCACCACATACGGATGCGGACCTCATCGTCGCCGTCGATCACATGCACCAGGTCGCCGCTCGGTGCGGCGCGCAGCGCGCCAACCAGGCGCGAGGTACGGAAGAACTTCCCTTCCATGTCGTAGGCATGGACCACGGCCATCATCGAGACGAACGGGATCTGGACCGTCACCTGCTCATCGGTGCTCGCCCGCACCGTGACCTTGAGCAGATCGCCTTCCTTGTAGACGCGAACGTGGTCGTTACCATCTTCCACCTCCACGAACACGGCATCGGGTGCTTCCTGCAGGGCGGCGATGATGTCCTCGAGGTACGGGATGTACTGCGCCAACTCCGGGACCTCGATGCGCTTGACCTCGTCCGGGCAGAAGGCCAACGCGATCTGGGCCAGCGCCAGCGGTACTGGGATCGACAGCCGTACGTCGTCGTTGTGCACGGTGACCAGCATGATCGACGAGTTGAGCACCGCACCCCCCACCAGGACCACCGGCAGAAGCGTTAACGCAGCAACCTTGACTAGCATCGCGATCAGCTCTGGCTGTTGGTGTCGATCCAGACGCGAACGTCCGTATCGCCATCGTGGACCGTGATGATATCGCCGTCGTTGGCGTTGGCCATCTCGCGCAGCGCGCCGATGAGGTTGAGCTCATCGCCGTCTCCCTCGAGCAGCGTGTCGACCACCGAGAATGGCACCTCCACGCGTACCTTCTCCTCGCCGTCCTCGTCGACCTGGATCATGACCCGGTCGTCCTGGCGGAAGATCCGTACCTGCTCTCCGTCCTTGCCATCGACGCTGACGTACTCGGCGTCGCCGGCTTCACGCAGCTCGTTCCACATTTTCCGCAGGTCGGCAAGATCGATGTCGTGATGTCGCCCGAAGTGGAAACCACCATGGCGCTTAAAGACCTCTTTGCCGGCGATGTCGAGCGCTACCTCGATCAGCGAGATCGGGAGGTTGACGCTGACCTTGGCGCCGCCCTCCTGGAGCACCCGAACGTGGATCCATTGTGCGCTCTGGGCAAACGCCGCCCCGCCGCTCAGGGCGAGAAGCGCGGCGCCGATCGTGAAAGCGAGCAATCGCTTGTGCATGATGTTCCTCCCGTGCTCAGGTGACTTTTCTGGTCCGTGCTCACAAACTGCTTGCAACACCTTCTACGCCAGAGATTGCGCGAAGGTTTCCAACCTCCTGATCAGTACTGACGAACATCGGCGCGCCGAGTTTCAGTCTAAGGCTAACCGCGACCAGACCTCCGTCGTCCAAGCATTCACATGAGCCCCACGGACACCGACATCGTCGCTCGCGCCAAGGCGGGCGAAGAGGAAGCCTTCCGAATGCTCGTCGAGCGTCACAGCCGAGCTGTATTCCGCCTTGCGTACCGAATTGCGGGCAACCAGCACGATGCCGAGGAGGCGGTGCAGGAAACCTTCCTGCGGGTGTTCCGCAGCCTCGATCGCTTTCGGGGACAGGCGCGCTTCGAGACCTGGCTGTACCGGGTGGCCTCCAACGCCGCGCTCGATGTGGTCCGCAGGCGGCAGCGCCACCAGGATCGGCAGGCGCCCTTGGAAAGTGCGGCGGGCGTGCCGTTGCCTCTTGCCGGGGCTGCCCCGAGCCCGGAGCGGCTCACCCACGGAAAGCAGGTCGGTGGCCAGATAGCCGCCGCCATGGAGCGGTTGACGCCGGGCGAGCGGGCCGCCTTCACCCTGCGCCATCTGCAGGGACTGTCGATCGGAGAAATAGGCGAGGCCCTGGGATTGCATTCCAACGCGGTCAAGAACGCGATCTTCCGAGCGGTGAAAAAGATGCGCCAAGATCTGACGCCGATCGTGAGCGAGATTCGATGAAACATCCGAGCGAGCGGGATCTTGTGCTGTACTTGACGGACGATCGGGCTCCGCTGGAGGGGATCGAACGGCATCTGGATCTGTGCAGCCATTGCCAGACGGAAGTACGGGAGCTGTCGGCCTTGCTGCGCGCCACCCGGCGTCTGGAGATCCCGGAGCCGGATGCCGGATTCGAGGGCCGCATTTGGGAGCGGCAGCGAGAGCAACTGCACCGCGCCGGGGTGCTGCGACCCTCCTCGGTGCACGCCAGGAGGCCGCTGGAGCCAACGGTCGTGATCCGCTGGCCGCTCTGGTCGCCACGTCGGCTCCTGCTGGCCGGTTCGGTGGCGGCCACGATTCTGCTCGCCTTCCTCATTGGTCTGTACACCTCGCCACCAGGTACCGAGATGGTTGCAAGGGGAAGCGTCGATGCGCCCGATCGGGAGCGCCTGCTGTTGTTGGCGGTGAGCGACCACCTGGCGCGCACGCGCATGGTGCTCGTGGAGCTGGTCAACGCTGGCTCCGAGGCCGCCCCCGGCCATCTGCGCGACCAACGCGCGCGGGCAGAGTCGCTGCTGGGCGACAGTCGACTCTATCGGCAGACGGCGAACCTGGCCGGCAACACGCAGATGGCCGCGGTTCTGGATGAGGTCGAACGCGTTCTCCTGGAGCTCGCCCGGAGCTCGGAGGACCCTGGTTCGACGGATCTGCAGTGGTTGCGTGATCGAATCGAGTCGAGGGATTTATTGTTCAAGGTCAGCGTCATCGAGGGACGTGCTCGTCGGAGTGAGACCGCGGGCTCGGGCTCGATGGACGCGCTATGAGACAGGAGTGAACCGATGAGCAAGACGACAATATTGGCGCTGGTGCTACTGGCGGGCACCGCGACTGCACAGGGGCGAGCGAGCGCCGAGCAAGAGGCGATCCCTCTGGAGGAGTTGGCGGCCCATGGGTCCGCCTTGCAAGCGAGCCATTACGAGCAGGCGACCGAAGCGCTCGATCGCGGCGCCTACGAACGAGCCATCGAGCTGTTCGAACAGGTGATCGCGGCGCGTGAGAGTCGCGGCGACGCGGCGCGCTACTGGATTGCATACGCGCGTTACCGCAGCGGCGACCCGGCCGCGGCGCTGGCGAGGCTCGGTGAGCTTCGGGCCGTTTTCGCGACCAGCAAGTGGCTCGATGACGCCCGCATCCTCGAGGTCGAGATTCGAGCGGCCTCAGGGCAGGTAGCAGAGCCGGAGGCCGATGACGACGAACAGCTCCGGCTCTATGCACTCAACTCCTTGTTGCATGTCGACAGTGAGCGTGCCTTACCGCTGCTCGAAGGCATTCTGCGGGGCGAAGAGTCGGACGAGATGAAGAGCCGCGCGCTCCTCGTGCTGATGCAAAGCGGCTCGGAAACGGCCCTCGATATCGTCGCCGAGCTGGCCCTCAGCGAGGCCGATGGGGAGCTGCGGACTCAGGCGCTGCGCCATCTCGGAATGTCCGGCGGTGAGCGCGCCACAGCGATCCTGGAGGAGGTGTACTCGTCGACTACCGATGTCGAGGTGAAGCAGGCGATACTGCAGGCCTACATGATGTCGGGTGATAGTGAGCGCCTGCTCCGTCTGGCCCGCAGCGAGACCGACAAGGAACTGCGCGTCAATGCGATTCGCGCGCTGGCGATGACCGGCGCCAGCGACGAGCTATGGGAGCTGTACGAGCAGGAAGCCTCGATCGAGGCCAAGCAGGCGATCCTGCAGTCGATGTTCATGACCGGCAAATCCCGACGGCTGTTGGAGGTAGCCCGCACCGAGAGCAATCTGGCACTGCGCAAGGCGGCGATCCACGGACTGGCGATGATCGGCGGCGGTGAGCATGGGGGCGAGGGCGGCAAAGACGAGATGCTGGAGGGGTTGATCGCGATCTACTCGTCGGAGTCCGACCCCGAGCTGCGCGGTGCGGTGCTGCAGGCGCTGTGGATGCGGGGAGATGCCGGCCCCTTGGTCGATCTATTCAACCAGGAGTCGGACCCGGAGCTTCGCAAGCAGATCGTGCAGGGCCTCTCGATGATGGAATCCGAGGAGGCAATCGAGTTCCTCATCCGGCTCATCGAGCGCTAGCAGCCCGCGCCACTTCTGCCACGGGCTGCTAGACCAGAAAAGCCCCGCGGCTGGAGTGCCACGGGGCTTTCTCGGTCTCGCTTGGAGCAGGGCTCAGGCGACTCGCGTCATCTGATCCAGATCTACCTCGGCGTTCTCCTGGTGCAAGCGCTCGCGGATGAGCTGCGGCGTGACGTTGATGTAGTCGCACACCTGCTCGAACCAGCTGCTGGCGAAGAACTCACGGGGGTCTCCGTCCTGGGTCATCTGGCGCAGCTTCTTGCGGTCGTAGCGCGAGGAGTCGGGCCGGCCCTTCATCCTCAGGAGGAATCGATAGTCATGTACGGCCAGCTCGATCATCGACAGGTACATCTGCCGGCAGGAGTCGACATCGAAATCCGGGATCGGGTCCGAAGTGCGACCGACGATCTGCTCGTCGGTGTACATGCCAGTGAAGTCGGCGAGTGTGGAAGCCATTTCAAATACCTTTTCAATCATTAGTCAACGATGCTTCCTTACTTATACAGAACCTCTGCACAAGAAAACAACCCCTGTTGCGGAATTTTTGCGGAGGAATTACTCTTGGGCCACGATGTTCTACTCCATCAAGGCCGCAGCCATGGCCACCGGGGTCTCCGCGAGCCGTCTCCGCACCTGGGAGCGGCGCTACGGGATCCCGCTCCCGGGCCGGAGCTCCTCGGGGCGCCGGCGGTTCGAACAGCACGATCTGAACATCATTCGTCGGATGTCGGTGCTGATCGATTCCGGCATGCCGGCCTCCCACGCCGCCAAAGCCGTCCATGCGGAGGGCAATGGCGAAGCCCCGGTCCCGGTGACGCCCGAACGGGCCCATCCTCTCGTCGACCTGTTCGTGCAGAAGGCGGGTCGGTTCGATCAGGGGTGGCTCGTGCGTATCGTCCGGGACTCGGTGTATTCCACCGGGTGGGCGCCCACCATGGAGCGCATCGTCTTTCCTGCGCTCCGTCGCCTGAACCGGGAGTGGGGCGAAGCCCGGTCGACGATGGCGCACGTGCAGTTCGCCCACGAGCTGATGCGCAATGAGCTGGCAGCAGAGCTAGCCAAGCTCGAGACCCCCGACCAGGCAGCCTCGTCGGTGATGCTCGCCTGCGCTCAGGACGACCAGTACGACATCGCGACGTTGGCCTTGGCGCTGCTGTTGCGACTCGGGGACCTGCGTGTGCTGTACCTGGGACGATCGATTCCCGCCCCGGATCTGGTCGAAGCAGCGCGACAGATCAAGCCGCAAGCTATCTGCCTGGTGGGCACGCGGCGCGCGAGCCCTGGGGGCATGAACCGCACTGCTAGAGCTTTGGTGAGGAGTAAGCTGCCGGTGCAGCTGTTCGTTGGAGGCTCGGTGCTCACGCGTCGCGACGCGCCGGAAATACCCGGCATCCACTTGCCGCAGTCGCTCACCGCTGCCGCAGAGCGTATCGCCGCCTCGCTGGCGCAAGGCTAGCTGCTAGCTGCCCGCGATTCCGCCGCGCGCGCATCACGCCGCTTCTCCCACGGACTGCCGGAGCTCGCTATCGATCGTCGGGAAACAGCGTCAGCGTAGTCGTGGTGTGGGCTTGGATTGCCGCGTCGCTCCAGTACACCGGATGCAACTCACCAGCCAGGTACAACTCCATCTGGTCGTCGTAGTGCGGATCGGCAGGATGGCCGGACTGCCCCGCCGGTAGCACCGCCAGGGCGTTGTCACCGTTGCTCGGATCGGCGATCCATCGCATCGACGGTCCATACGCGATCCGTTGGATCCCGTCGCGCCATGGACCGCCGAAGGCGGCGACCGTGGTTGCCGAGCCCGGGAGCGCCAGCGGACCGCGGTTGAACCAGCGCCCGATGATCGGCATCGTGCCCAGCGGATTTTCCAGGAACAGCAAGTGGATTTGGCCATAGTCCCATCCGCTCGGATCTGCGCCCCAGCGGTCGGTGGTCTGCATCCAGGCGCGCTCGAGGGCGGATGCCAGGATCTGCTCCCGGGTCTCGAGTTGCGGCGTGCCCTGGTCGTCGAACCAACGCGCCGATAGCTCACCCCCGAGCAGCCGTAACAGCTCGTCGCGACCCGCCAGGCGCGGCAGACCGAAGGCCTCGGCCTCGTCCTGGAATATGTCGGCGAGCAGCTCTTGTTCCACGATGGCCAGCAAGGCGGCAGGGCCGGCGAGGTTCATGGCACCGTCCCAGGTCGACAGAACCGTGTAGGCGGATGCGGCGTCGCCCGAGTACGGGCCCGCCAGCAGCTCCACCAGCTCGCGCGAATACAGCGAGCGGACGTCCGTCTGCACCGCGCTGATCTCCGACAGCTCCCATCGATCCCGCGACAGCAGTAGCTCGCGGATGCGATCGGCCCGGTGGGGTGTGTCGAAGTCGGCGGTGAACGGAGAGGGCAGGGGCTCGGCGCCAGGGACGAGGATGTCCTGGTTGGCGGTAACCAGCAGATCCTCAGCAGGATCTAGCACCGTTGGGTTGTGCACCTGCGGTACCAGTCCGTCCCATCCGTAGGCCGGGTCCCAGGCCGGGGACGGGAGCCTCCCGTCGCCGAGACGCCGAATCGGTACGCGGCCGATGGCCGTGTACAGCAGCCCACCGTGGCGGTCGGCCGCGACCAGGTTCTGACCCGGGCTGACGTAGTCGTCCAGGGCGCCGACCAGATCGCCGACGCGGGTTGCGCGAGCCAACCGAACGAACACCGACCCCGGGTCGCCGGCGATGGCTCCGGTCCACGCCAGGCTGCGTGCCGGCAGTCCCTTATCCGGGTCGGCCTCCAGCAGCACGCCCAGGTCGGTATAGCGAACGGTCAATGACTCCGGATCTCCGTCACGCCGCGGAATTTCAGTGCGTTCGATCTCCAGCGGGATCCATTCCTGGCCCCGGAGTACCTTGGTGCCATCGTCGCTGAGCTTCTCGAAGTAGATGTCGTGATCATCGAGCATCACGTTGGTAAACGCCCACGCAACATCCGGCCCCTGGCCGATGACCACGAACGGGAACCCGGCCAGGGTCATACCCGAGGCCTCGTATCCGGGCGCGCGCACCTTGACCTGGTACCAGAAGCCGGGCAGCGCCAGCGGCAAATGGGGATCGTTGGCCACGATCGGGGAGCCGGAGGCGGTCCGAGTGGCCCCCAGGGCCCAGTTGTTGCTGCCGAGACTTCCGTCCCGGGGGTCGTGTGCCAGCAGCGCCAGCGGGCTTGCGGCGGTGTCTGTATTCAGATCGAGATCGTCGCGCGCCGGGGGCAAGGCAAGGCCGGCCATCTCGGCAATCGATCCCGGAACGTGAAGCTGCGGCTGGCCCAGAAGGTCTGCCAGCCGTTCGCCTCCGATTGCCCCGAGCCAGCGGTAGCGGACCTCCTCGGGGCGCCCTTGCCAAAACGAAAGGGCGTGCGAGAGCTGGAGCTGAAAATAGAGGCAATCGACCGGCGTCCAGGGGTCCGGCCGCACCCCCAGCAGGCGCAGCTCGGGCGGCAGATCGCTACCTCGCTCCCGCAGCCAGGCGTTCACTCCCCGGGTGTAGGCATCCAACAGCGCGCGGGATTCAGGCCCCAACGCCTTGAGCTTGGTCCGGGCCCAGTGCGGAAACCCGAGCGACAAGTAGTAGCGGTCGGAGGGCAAGGCAACATCGCCGACGATCTCCGCCAGACGCCCGCTCGAAAGTCGCCGCCCGAGCTCGAGCTGAACGAATCGATCGTTGGCATGCAGGTAGCCCAACGCCGCCGCCACATCGGTGAAGCTCTCGCCCTCGATGTGCGGAACGGCATGAGCACTCCAGCGCACCGTCACCGGGCCCGACAGTCCCGCAATCACAGCTTGCCCGTCGCGCCGTGGCATGCCGCTGCGGGAAACCCACCACAACCCGATCGCCAGCGCCACGGCGGCGACGATCGCGACCGCGATCATGGCGAGGGCTCTGCGTGCCAAGGTCCTAGCCGGCCGGCGTGGCCTCGGCGGCCTGAACTCGGAGACTATGAGCGCACCATTCCACCAGCGTCTCGATGCTCGCGTAGTCCGCCTCGCGGGCGGTCCAGCTGAAGATGTAGGGCTGGCCGCGGTGGGCAATCAGAAGCCGGCGCACGGTGATCGTGCCGGCGATCGAGGAGAAGGTCATGAGCGAGCTGTGCGCCCGAATGCCGTTGATCTCGATCCAGTTGGCAAAGACGACCTGATTGCTGTCGCGGCTCCCGGCGATGGCATCGAACAGATCCTCGATCGCTCGCTCGGCGGCTTCGGCGGGTTGTGCGTTCGCCTCAGCGTCGGTCTGTATCGCGAAGGCCGGATAGCCGTTACCGGTGCCGATATAGCTCAGCAGGACGCTGACCCCGCTCGAGCCGCCCATCCACCAGGCGCTGGGGCGGTCGATGACCATGCTGGTGCCCGGAATCGCGACCGACTCGACCGCTGCCGGCGCCTGGGAGGGAACGCGGGCGGGAGATTGCTCGGCCGCTGGCGTCGAGGGGACGCACCCGAGCACGGTCACAAGGGTGACCACGGGCACGGCAACGAGTAGCAGGCCACGGCCTGCTGAGGACGATTTCATGGGCATAGACTACGACTTTTTGGGTTCCGCGGGGCTCTTAGTAAGCGAGCCTGGCTACTCCCCCCCCTGTCTACCGGAGGTAAGACGAACGATGATTCGCGACAAATTACGCACCCGGGGCCTGGTGGCCGCAATCGGGTTCCTCACCGTGGCGGGCATGTTGGGTGCCTCGGTGCTGGTCGCTCAGGCCATCGAGACCCAGGAGCGGCAGGAGCAGTGGGGAAGCAAGGAGTCGACCTATTCCGCCGCGGTAAAGCGGGCGATGGCTTTGGTCCAGGAGGCCATGGCGGCCAGCCAGGAGAGCCTGCAGCGTGCAAAAGAGCGAGTGGCCAAGCGCCAAGAGGTCACGGTCCGCAAGCTACATGAGCACCTGCGTTTGATCCAGGAAGACGACGTCCCCCGTGTTCGTCAGCGGCACTTGCGCTTGCGGTTGCCGGGGCTGCGTCGCATCAGTCTCCATCGCGGCGGCATGTCCGCCGAGGGGATTTTGGCCCAGGCCGAACATCTCGGGCTGAGCGATGAGCAGGTGGATCAGATCCGCGGGGCGAGCAAGGCGCATCGCCGAGCAGGTATTACGCGCAAGGCCGAGATCGAGATCGCCGAGCTCGACCTGAAGGAGATGCTCGCCGACGCAGACACAGCGGACCTCAATGCGGTCGAGGCGAAGATGCAGGAGATCGCCGGCTTCAAGGTGGCAGACCGCATCGCCGAGCTCCGACTTCGTCAGCAGGTGCGAGGCGTGCTCAGCCCCGAGCAGCGGGAGCAGCTCGAGGATGAGAGGGGACACAACTTCTTCATGCTGCGCCGCGGTGGCGAGGGCCCGCACGTGCTCCGCTTTGGCGACGGCGATCAAGCCTTCGACTTCGACTTCGACTTCGACTTCGACACCCTCGAATCGCTGGATTGGGTCGAGGAGTTCGGAGACCTTCCGTTCGGTATCTTCTTCAAGTCCAAGGAGGAGAGCTCCAAGAGCGGGGAAGACGAGGGCGAAGAGCACGAGGGAGTGTCAGGCAAGACGAGCAAGAGCGGCTTTGGGGTCGTGACGCTCTAGGAGGAGCCGGAGGGGACACAGCAGGGGGCGAGGTCGAGTCCGGTGGCCCGCCCACTCGTACAGGACCAGCGTCGAGAGAACCACTCGCTCCCCATCGCGCAGAAGCCGGCGCAGAACCGGCAGCGATCTCTGCGGCCCGGTGATCGCGTCGACAAGCGCGGAGGTATCTGCCAGGACCACTATTGGTCGGCCTGGGTGAGTCGGCCGACGCCGCGGCGCGCAGCGCGGATCTCCTCGATTTCGGCCTCTACTTCGGCCAACGGACGGCGCGGTATCTTCGGCGCCATCTCCCATAGCTCAGCTATGGGCAGCACCCGTCGTGCCCTCGGATGAGCTGGAGAGGACGCAGCAGGGGATGAGGTCGAGCACGTCCGGGCGCTGTGACTGTGGCCGGCATGTCGAGGCGGCTTGATGGTAGGAGGACAGCAGAACGGACGTGCTCGACCTCATCCCCAGTTGCTGGCC
>JACZXM010000062.1 GCA_022571615.1 Acidobacteriota bacterium
GCTGATCGCCTGCACGCAGACGTTGAACACCCGGCCCATGAGGCGACGGCTCGGCCAATCCTCGACCACCGAGTGCACGTGCTCACGCGAGGCGATGAGAATCCTGCCGCCGGCGTCTGGCTCGCCGCACAGATCGACGTGCCCCTGCCGTTGCCATTCGAGAACCTGCACCAGCGGCGCAGCCATATCGGCATCCGCTGTTAACACGCGATTGCCGCGGCTCACCGCGACCCCCGCTCGAAGCGCCGCCCCCTTTCCGCGGTTGGCGGCGCACTCGAGAACCCGAACCCAGACGCGGTCCGGGTAGCTCGCCTCCAGGACCTGCTCGAGGCCGCGCAACCGAGCAACCGTCGCGTCGGTGCTGCCGTCGTCGACCAGCACGAACTCGAGCCGCAGCTCGGGTGCCCGCTCGGCAAGCTCGCGCGCCGCGCGCTCGAGCAGCGGCACGCGATCGACCTCGTTGAAGCACGGAACGACGACGCTCAGGTGCGGCCGGCGATCCACAGCACCAGGCATGGGTTTGTCCACCGATGGTTGGCGCACGATAATCGGGCCCTGCTCGCCTCGAACCCGTACCCACCAGCGCGCGGAGCGAATCATGACCGCAGACAACCAGTTCGAACGTGTCACGCTCGAGAGGCTCAGGGCCCTGGAGAAGAGAACCTCCCGGGTGCTGTGGATTGTAGCTCTTCTGGCCGCCGCGTTCGTGTGGCGCCAGGTGGCGTACCACCCCGAGGTGCGCTCCGATCGCTTCTACCTGCTCGACGACGCCGGCAGGGTGCGCGGGATGTGGCGCGTCCGCGACAACCGTCCGGCGCTCATCCTCCGCGATGAGGAGGGCAACTGGAAGACGGTGCTCTCCACCGGTCCCGAGGGCAGCGAGCTGCGTCTCGTGGGCACCCTCGACGCCACTACGCTCGATCTGCACGCGGGGCCCCAGGACGTATCCCTGACGCTTCGGAGCGGACCCGACCCGGCCGGCCAGATCACGCTGAGCTCAGAGAGCGGCAACGCCAGATTCGAGCTCGAGCGACGGAGCGGCAAGCTCTTCGTGTTGCCACCGGAGAGCAGGGCCAGCAGGCCCGATTCCTCGAGCTCCTGATCGAACGGGGAATGCTGATCACCGTGGCGGTCTAGCTTGAAGCGAGCACGCTCCCGATGCTATGCGCACATGCTCGAGTGTGTATGAATTCAAATGATTGATACACACTCGAGGTGCAAGGGATGCGGACGGATTGATGGTGTTGGTTGACTCTTCCGTGTGGATCGACTTTTCCCGCGGCCTCGACTGCGCGCAAACAAGGCGCCTCGATGAGCTGTTGCGCCGGCATCAGCTGCTGACCGGAGACTTGATCCTGGCGCAAGTCCTGCAAGGGTTCCGCGACGACCTCAAGTTCCGCCGTGCCCGCCGTTGGCTCGGCCGGCTGGCGTATGCCGACCTCGCCGGCCGTGAGGTCGCACTCCAGGCGGTGCACAACTACCGCCTCCTTCGCTGCCAGGGCGTCACCGTGCGCAAGACGATTGATGTACTGATCGCCACCTTCTGCATCCGCAACGGCCACAGCCTGTTGTACACCGACCGGGACTTCGACCCGATGGCAGAACATCTCGGGTTGCGGGCAGGATGAACCGAGAGGGAACGCAGCAGGTGTCTGCTGCGGTGGGGTTGGGAGGCGACGGGTGATGGCGGAGATCCCGCGCAATAGCTGAGGCAGGACCAGTCCAGCCGACGACCGAGCTGTGGTGGTGGCTGGCGCAGCAGGAGGGATTGTGAGCATGGCCGTTCTGCTGGTCTCCGATCGTCGAGAGCTCTGCACCAGCCGGCCACAGTGCCAGGCCGTGCTCATAATCCCTCCTGTTGCGCCCGCTCCGGTCCTCTAGTCTGTTCTGAGCTTCCGGGCCTCTTCTTTCTGCATATCAGTGCTTCCCGGTCATCGCCTGCTCGCGGTTGAGCTCCGTAATGTCGATGCTTCCGGCGCGATCGCCCAACAGATGCTCGGCGAAGTACTCCGCACGCAGCCAGGCCCAATAGTCGGCCAGGCCCCGGTAGCCATGACGCTCGCCGGGGAAGATGAAGAAGTCGAAGCGCTTGTTGGCCTTGATCAGCGCGTGCGCCATGCGCAGGGTCAGCGACGGGTGCACGTTGTTGTCGATATCGCCGGTGGTCAGCAACAGGTGCCCCTTGAGATTGCGGGCGAGCTGCGAGTTCTTCTCGATGTCGTACTCGAAGCTGACCTTGCCCTCCTCGCCGGTCACCTCCTTGACGCCGTGGTGCTTCTCGCTCCACCAGCGGTTGTAGATCTGGTTCTCGTGGTTGCCCGAGGAGGACACCGCGACCTTGAAGAAGTCCGGGTACACGAGCATCGCCGCGGTCGACATGAAGCCACCGCCTGAGTGACCGAAGATCCCCACCCGATCGATGTCGACGAAGTCATGGCGGGCTGCCAGCTGCTCGATGGCGGTCTTCTTGTCGGCCAGGCCGTAGTCGCGCAGGTTGCCGTAGCCGTAGTTGTGGTACCACTTCGATCGCGCCGGGTGGCCGCCGCGGTTGCCGATCTCGACGACGATGAAGCCGAGCTGCGCCAGCATGACGTTCTGAGCTCGGGGCGAGAAGGACTTGCTCACCGCCTCCGTCTGGGGGCCTGGATACACGTACGCGATGATCGGGTAACGCCTGGCCGGGTCGAAATCGAACGGCCTGTACATGACGCCATACAAGTCGGTGATGCTGTCGTCGGCCTTGACCTGGAAGGGCTCCGGGAACTGGAAGCCGGCTGCAAGCAGCAGCGACAGGTCGGCCTGCTCCAGATCGAGGATGGTGTCGCCGCGGCTGTTGCGCAGCACCGCGGTGGGTGTGGTGTTGACGCGTGAGGTGTTGTCGACGAAGTAGCGATTGCTCTCGCTGATGCTGACCGTGTGGTCGGCTTCCTCCGGGTTGAGCAGAGTCAAGCTGGCGCCGTCCAGGCCGACGCGATACAGATGGCCGTAGTAGGGGTCGCCTTGCTCGCGACCGTTGGCGGTGAAATACAGGGCCCGGCCGACCTCGTCGATACCCTGGATGCGGCGGCTCGAGAAGGTGCCCTCGGTGATGCGGTTCTTCAGGCTGCCGTCCGGACCGTACAAGTAGTAGTGGCCCCAACCGTCGCGCTCCGACCACCAGATCATCTCGCCGCTATCGAGTAGTTCCAGCTGCTGGGTCTCGATATAGGTGTTGAAGCGCTCTTCGATCAGCACATTGGATTCGCCGCTTGCCAGATCGGCGACCACCACGTCGTATCGCTTCAGGTCGCGGCTGATGCGACCGAAGTAAAGCTCTTCGGCGCTGTCCGAAAGCCACAGGCTCGGGATCGGCTCCTCAGCATCGGGCCGTGGGAACTGACGGGCCCGCAGAATCGACACGGACTGGTCCTTGAAGCGCTCGGTCTCGAGCTCGGTAACCGAGCGCGACTCGAGCTCCGCCACCCAGATTTCGGTGTGGGTGACATTCTCCTCACCTGGCATGTCGTAGCGGTAGGTTTCGAGCGTCGGTCGTGGTTCGGCAATGGCGTTGATCACCCACAGATCCTCCACCTTGCGGCGGTCGGAACGCACAAGGGCAAATCGGGAGGAGTCCTTGGACCACACGATGTTGACCGGCTGGCGCTTGCCCAGGCTCTTGGCGCGCTCCTTGTCGGTCTCGCCCCGCTCGCCGCGGGCGTAGCTGTAGTGCTCCTCGCCATCGGTGGTCAGCTGGATCTCCTCGATGTCGGGGTCGATGTCGGAGTCCTCTTCCTCGCCCTCTTCCTCGCCCTCTTCCTCGCCCTCTTCCTTGTCCTTGTCCTCGTCCTCGTCTTCGTCCTCGCCGGCCTCTTTCTTCGCCTTCTCCTTCTCCAGGTAGGTCTCGTAGTTGTCGGCGTCCATCATGTAGAGGTTGTACGTGCGAGCGAACACCACCCATTGCTTGTCGGGCGAGATGGCGGCCCACTCCGGATGCTCGGGTGGCGCCTCGAAGTCCTCGAGCTCGCGCACCTGCCGCGTGCTGAGGTCGTATTCGAAGTGGAAGACCTTCTTCTTCGGCTTGCTCTTGCGGCGGACCGACTCCTCCTCCTGTTGATCGCCCTCGCTCTCGCTGAGCTCCTCGTCCTGGGTGCTGACGACGTCGAACTGGATCGCGGTGTTGTCTCTCACCCAACGGATCTTCTCGATCGGTAGGTGCTTGCCGTCGTACGGGTCCTTGGTCAGCAGCGTGAGCTGCGCCGCCATATCGTCGTTGTCGAAGATCAGCGACTTGGAGCGACGGGTCGGGTCGACGAGCCAGAATCTCTTGCCCTCAGAGTTCTCCCACGTGTACCAGAACCGATCGCTGCCCTCGAGCCAGTGCGGCCGCAAGCGGGTATCGAAAACCATCTTGTCCATCTTGTCTTGGGTAAACCGCGCAGCCAGAGCACGATTGGCCCCGACGACGTGATGATCCTCCTGGGATCGGGCGACGCCGGCGGTGGTGATCAGGCAGGTCAGAGCCAACACGAGGACCAGCAGGCCGTGGTGACCTGCTAGCGCCTGGCGAACGTCGACCCGGAGTTGGATACGCGGTTGCGTCATCAAGACACCTCGACTCGGTTGCGAGCAGCGGCTCACGCCGCCGCCAGGACGATCGCGGGGTAGCCCGTTGCTATCAAACCTGTGATGCCGGCGCAACCCTGGTTGCACCAGTTTATGTGCAATCCGAAGAGGGCCCAATCGGGCCCGTGTGATCTGGCCCACACCCTTCCGAGTTTGCACAGGGCTTTCCACAGGTTCAGTGGGAAACCTGTTCACCGGGCGCTGAGATTGGCCACCAGCTCATCGATCCGGGCAGCGACCCGCGCGCTCACAAAGTCCACACCCGCGTCGGTGTAGTGGACGTCGTCGGCAAGCATCTCCAGGTTGCGCGGCATCTCCGCGTCCAGATCGACTAACCGAGTGCCGTTCTCGCGAGCCACGCGGCGAATCGTATCGTTGAACGCATCCATGGCCACCCGCAGCGACGCTACCGAGGGGTACTCCGCGGTCAGCCAGCCGGTCTCGGTGAGACAGAACTCCTCGCCGAAACGGATCAGGGCGCGCTCCTCGGGCCGCAGATCGAGCCGGTAGAGAGCGGGTTGGGTGATCAGCACCGGCACCGCCCCGTCGGCGGCGATCAGCCCGACCAGGTCCTCCAGGTTGCGCTCGAAAGGTGCCAGCGAACGATAGCGCTCGAGCGGGTAATCCACCTCGTGGATGCGCCAGCGCGAGTACCAGTGCAGGTACATCCGCCGCAGCGAGGTCCCGAGCACAAAGCGCAGGAACGACGGCGGTCGCGCTCCGTTGATCGCCGGCCCGTAGAAATGGGACCAGTCATCCCGATACTCGCCGAGCGCGAACGCCGCGGGACTACACGAGCGGTACAGATCGTTGACGGCATGCAGCACGAGCACGACGTCAGGTCTCCAACGCCGCACCTGCGTCACGTAGTAGATCATCGAGTGTTTGGTAGTCCACCAGACATGACCAGCGTTCAAGACTTCGATCTGAAGCCCGGGCTCTGTGTGCCGCAGCAGGCTCTCGAGCCGCGCCGGGTAGCCGTCCACCTGCGGACCTTCCATGCCCTCGGTGGTGGAACCGCCCAACGCGGCGATCCTCACCACCCCCGGGGGCCGCGGCGCCTCGATCGCCTCGACTGGACGTGGCGGGCTCTGCAAGAAAGGATCGAACCGGTGTTCCTGACGGGCGTAGTACACCCGTGCCGAGAGTAGGCCCACGGCAGCCAGAACCAGCAAGCTCGGCGCCGTCTCCGAGAGCAGTTTGCGCCAACCGAGCCGTCTGCCCAGCCCAAGCACCAGCGGCGGCACCATCATCGTCACCGCCAGCACCACGAGGAATACCAGATAGGACTTCGAGTACCCGAGCAACCAGGGAGCCCGCGAGCTCCCGAGGGCGAAACCGATCCAGATCGCGCCCACGACAATCCCATAGGCTGCCACGGCGATTCCAGTACGGGCGCGGAGACCGGGCATCCATCCTCCGAACGACTGCCGGCGGTTTGCGGCTGTTAGAATCCAGGCTGCCTTATGCTGCCATACTGCCCGACGCTGTGAGCGACTTGTCCGACAGTCACATCGACGCCCTGGTGATCGGCGGCGGGTTTTACGGGGCTACGGTTGCCGCGCATCTGGCCCGCAAGCTCGACCGCGTGGTCCTGATCGAGCGCAGCGAGGATCTCCTGACCCGGGCAAGCTACGTCAACCAAGCGCGCGTGCACGCCGGATATCATTATCCCCGCTCCATCATGACGGCCCTGCGCTCGAGGCTGAACTTCGATCGTTTCGTGCAGCAGTACCCGGAGTGTATCGACGACTCCTTCACGATGATCTACGCCATCGCCCGCGACTCCAAGGTCACGGCGGCCCAATTCGTCAAGGTGTGCGAGAGCATCGGTGCACCGATCCGGCGTGCCCGTGACACCTACCGTGACTTGTTCAGCAGCTGGCTCATCGAGGACGTCTTCGAGACTCGCGAGTATGCTTTCAACGCCGACAAGCTCAGAAAACAGGCCCGCGGCGATCTCCAGCGCACCGGCGTACAGGTCGAGCTCGGAACCCGAGTTTCACGGGTGGCGCAGGCGGCAGCGGGCTCGGTGGAGGTCACCACCGAGCCCGGAGGCCGGCGCTGGATCGCCGGACAGGTCGTGAGCTGCACCTACGCCCAGACCAACACGTTGCTGCACGACTCCGGTCTGGCTCTGCTGCCGCTCAAGAACGAGCTCGCCGAGATCCCGCTGCTCGAGGTGCCCGAGCCGCTCCGGGGCCTCGGCATCACGATCATGGACGGACCGTACTTCTCGGTGATGCCGTTCCCGGCGCGCGGAGCACACTCGATTCATCACGTGCGCTACTCCCCGCACCACCACTGGCACGATCTGAGCCAGTACCGGGATGCATACCGCCACCTGGAGCAATCCCAGGTACGCTCCAACTACAGGTACATGATCACCGATGCGGCACGATACGTTCCTCTGCTGCGTCAGGCCCAGCAGGTGGACTCGCTATTCGAGGTCAAGACGGTTCTGATGCAGAATGAGGTCGATGATGGTCGTCCCATTCTGTTCCGGCGCGATTACGGGATGCCGAACCTGTCCCTGCTGCTGGGGGCCAAGATCGACAACATCTACGACGCGCTCGAAGCGCTCGATGAGAACCGACTGAGGCACTCGCAACCATGACCGACAGCCAGCACTTGGATCCCGCCACACCGCCGAACGGCGCCATCAACGACGAGATGGTGGTGACCGTGGCGGCGCCGGTGCAAGAGCGCGATGTGCCGATCCTCGAGGGGTTCGTTCGGGAAGCCGGCGCCGTGCTCGCGGCGCGGTTCTCGTACTACGAGATCCTGCTGGTCGACCATGGTACCGGCGATGGCCTGGCCCGCAAGGTCGAGGAGCTGGCCCGCGAGATCCCCAACCTTCGTCTGCTGCGGTTGTCGCGATCCTACGACGAGGAAATCGCCTTCTTTGCGGCGCTCGATTGCAGCATCGGCGACTTCGTCGTTCTCATGGACCTGGATCACGACCCCCCGGCGTTGATTCCCGAGATGATTTCCACCTGCGCCTCCGGCTTCGACGCCGTCATCGGCAAGACGACCGACAAGGGTCCTCGGCCGCTTGTGCGGCGCATCGGGTCGGTATTGTTCTACAAGCTGCTGGGGGCCCTCACCGGCCATGCCATGGACCCGGGAGCGACGAACTTCCGCGCTTTCAGCCGCCGGATCGTCAACTCGCTGGTCCGCATCAAGGAGCGCAACCTGTACATGAAGTACCTGACCGAGTACGTCGGGTACAAACAGACCTACATCCACTATGAGCGCATCGACCGGTCCGGCCAGCCCCACACCCCGGGCCTGCTGGCCTCGCTCAACCAGGCGGTGAATGTGCTGGTGGCCAACTCCAACAAGCCGCTGCGCGGCGTGGCATTCATCGGCGTGCTCGCCAGCGGGTTGAACCTGTTGTACGGGGTGTTCGTTATCCTGAACCGACTGCTGCAGATGTTCGATTCCGCCCAGGGTTGGGCATCGACTAACATGTTCAACGCCGTGATGTACTTCCTGCTGTTCTCGATGCTGGCGGTGCTGTCGGAATACGTCCTCAAGATCCTCGAGGAGTCGCGGCGCCGGCCTCTGTACTACGTCGCTTACGAGTCCAACAGCTCGGTTGTCGATCAGTACAAGGATGCGCTCAACGTCGTGTGAGCGTCTTTCCGCTGCGGCTGTGGCGTATCCTACGAGCAATCCATCGATGCGATCCGCTCTCATCGGCCATACCGGCTTCGTTGGCGGCAACCTGCTGCGCCAATACGCGTTCGAGGACTGCTACGACTCCTCCAACATCGGCTCGATCGGGGCCCGCGAGTACGACCTTCTCGTGTGTGCCGCCCCCTCGGCGATCAAGTGGCTGGCCAACAAGCATCCAGAGCGCGACCTGGAGCACGTCGGCAAGCTCATCGACGATCTTGCGGGCTGCAGGACCGCGCGTTTCGTTCTGATCTCGACCGTCGATGTATATCCGTCGCCGGTCGGAGTCGACGAGCTCACACCCATCGTCCCGGACGCGGCGCAGCCCTACGGCCGCCACCGATTCCTGCTCGAGCAGGCCGTGCGAGAGCGTTTCCCGGAGGCGTTAATCGTGCGGCTGCCGCAGCTGTTCGGCGCAGGGCTGAAGAAAAACTTCGTCTACGACATGATCCACGATCACGCGCTCCATCTCACCGACAGCCGCAGCCGCTTGCAGTTCTACGATGTGGGGTTGCTCTGGGATCATGTTGGTAGGGCGCTCGAGGCGGGGCTGGATGTCATCAACCTCGGGGTCGAGCCTGCTACCTGCGGCGAGGTGGCACGCGAGGTGTTCGGGGTAGCGTTCGATCACCGGACGCCGGCCGGTCCCGTCCACTACGACATGCGCAGCGTCCGGCTCGACATCCTCGACCGGCAGTCGCCGTACGTGCTCGATCGGGCCGCATGCTTGGCGCGCATGCGGGCGTTCGTCGCCGACCACGGCACGTCGCCTCCGACATGAAGGTCGCGATCTCCAATATCGCCTGGCACCCGGGCCAAGATGCCGCGGTGGCCGATCTGCTCGCCTCTCTCGGTATCGGCGGGGTGGAGATCGCACCGACTGCAATCTGGGAGCAGCCGACGCGCTGCGATCGGAGCGAGCTGGATGCGTACCGGGCCTGGTGGAGCGATCGCGGCATACAGATCGTCGCCATCCAGGCGCTGCTGTACGGCCAGCCCGACCTGCTCGTGTTCGGCGATACGCGCACTCGCAAGCGCACGCTTGCCTATCTGCAGGAAATGATCCGGGTCGCCGCCCGGCTGGGGGCCAGGGCGATGGTCTTCGGTTCGCCCAGCAATCGGCTGCGCGCCGACCTCGACAGCCCCCGTGCCCTGGAGATCGCGGCCGAGATGTTCCACACCCTCGGGGAGACGGCTCACCGGGCCGGGACCCGTGTGTGCATCGAGGCCAATGCGCCGGCGTACGGCTGCGACTTCATCCAGACCACCGCCGAGGCCATCGAGCTAGTACGCCGGGTAGGCCATCAGGGGTTCCGCCTGCACCTGGATACTTCGACCATGGCACTCAATGGCGAGGACTACGGGGCGGTCATCGCGGCCGGGGCCCCGTTGGCCGCACACTTTCACGTCAGCGAGCCCCACCTCGAGCGCGTCGGCGAAAACGGCTCGATTGATCACGCACAAGTGTCCACTGCGCTGCATGCTTCCGGCTATGCGCACTGGGTGTCGATCGAGATGAGCGCCGTACAGCCCGAGCGCTCGCTCGCCGTGGTCCGCGAGTCCCTCCAGTTCGTCCTGGGCCGCTACAAGGATGCAACCTGAGATGGTGCCACCGGCCGCCTGGTCCGAACCGCCGGATCCTCGGTCCAACCGGCCTGAGAATCTGGACGATTCTCGCTGGCAGGTTCCGGCGGCGGAGGTCCAC
>JACZXM010000063.1 GCA_022571615.1 Acidobacteriota bacterium
ACACTCCGCCCGTCGGAACCACAAACCGACGCTTCCCGCTATCGACTGCTCGCCGACGGGAGGACTTCGAACAGGCCCTTCAGCGCTCGCCCAGGCCGAATCGAGCGAGAAGCTCGGCGGTCAGGTAGCCGTGCGGGGCACCCCGCTGCCATTCGCCCTTGTCGTCTTGCTGCTGCTGGGTACCGAAGAACTGCTTGCCGCCCGTGAACTGCAGGTAACGGTCGAGGGTAGCGGCGCTTAGCCAACGGGCCTCCTCGTGCCCCTCGAACGCCGCGGCTTCGGCAAGCGTGTGAGCGAGCAGGTACAGCTCGGGTGTGTAGTCGGGGTGAGCCGGGTTGCTGTGCTGAAGAAGGAACGCCGCGTGGTAGAGGTCGTCCGGGGTGGTGACCTCTCCGGCAGCCAGCAGTTCCAGCATGCGCTGTCGCCGTGCGAGATCGCGCGCGCTCAGGTTCGAGCCGCTCACCGTGCCACCCAAGCGGTCGATCTGGTCCTGTTCGAACAGCGTCTTGAGCTCGTCGCTCGTGCTCGACTGCGACGGTTGCGCGCTTACCGCCCAGCCGACGAGTGCCAGCCCACAGCTCACCCCTACCATCAGTGCGATCCGTTTCAACAACACGTCGAGATGTCTCCTGCAGGCCCGGTTTGTGGATGAGTGAGAGTACATGCTGCGGGATGAGGGCGCCTTGAAGGTCATGTTCCACGTATCCTGGATAACGGACCGGAGTTCACCGCCACGGAGCCCCGCTAGACCCGCGTCCGCGTGACCTTCGTGCGCTGGTAGTGGCGCTGGGCCTTCGCACGGTTGCCGCAGGTGCTCATCGAGCACCAGCGGCGGGAGCGATTACGACTGGCATCATAAAAGAACCAGCTGCAGCCATCGTCGGCACAGCGTTTGAGCCGTACCGGGTCGCCGTGGGTGAGCAGATCGGCGGCCGACCAGGTCACTGGCCACAGCAGCATCTCGAGGGACCTGTGCTCGGGGCGTGCCCAGTCATAGTCACCTTTCCGCCAGCGGACGCTTAACCTCGCCGGGGCACGGGCGAGGAGATCGTTCAGCCCGTCGAGGTCAGCCTTGCGAGGGCTCTCACCGTCGGCCCAAGACACGAACAGGCCGCGCAGGGCCCGGCGCAGTTCGCGAGCCCGCCGCAATACCTGGGTGGCCGCCTCCGGCTCGGCTCGCGCCAAGCGACGGAGGGTCTTGGCCTGGCCGCTGCGGATCAGACCGGCGGCAGCGCACCACCCAAGTAGGTCCCGGTACTCCTGCAAAACGTCGTTCGGTGTGGGAGACCCAGTCCAGTCGACCGTGTTGGCGAAGTCGAGGCAGTCACGTCCCCCGACGAAGTCGCTTGGGTTCCACTGCTTGGCTGAAATCATGACCTGACCACCTTACGGTACGCGCGCTCCTTCTCGCAAACGCGGACTTGACCGGCCGCTTGTCATTGTATAACCATATAGCTAGTTAGATACCCATATAGTCGGATAACCATATAGCCAGTTAGTGATTCGACGGTAGCGCTGTAGGTTGGCTTTTGCGGACACGTACGAGGCCACTGTGACGTGGCGCCGTTTCGATCCCCACACAGGACTGTCGACATGCTTGACGGAATCTGGTCCGACCTCCGGTTTGCGGTGCGCGGCTTCGCTCAGCGACCTGGCTTTACGATTTCAGCAATCCTCATCCTCGCAGCGGGGATCGGCGTGAACACCGCCCTCATCAGCGTGGTCGACGCGCTCGTGCTTGGCGCGCTGCCCTATCCGGACGCCGACCGGATTGTTGTGGTCTTCTCTAACAACCGCGACGAGGGCATGGAGCGGATGGTCACCTCGCTGCCGATTGCTCGAGACTGGCAGCAGGAGAGCACAACGCTCGAGTACGTAAGTGTCGTTTGGGCCCCGGCCACGATGACCCTGCTGGGCAACGAAGCGCCGCTCAGGCTGAACACAAGCGTCGTTTCACCGGCCTACTTCGCGCTCAGCGGTGCCACCGCGCAGCTCGGGAGGGTCTTCGGTGACGAGGACGACAAAGCGCAGGGCGAACACGCGGTTGTCATCCTCAGCGACGCATTGTGGCGGGATCGGTTCGCCGCCGACCCAGATATCGTCGGCACGGCAGTCTCGCTAAACGCTACGCCATACACGGTCGTTGGAGTGTTGGAGCCAGGGCTGGCCGACTTCCCCGATCCCACGCAGAACATCGATATCTGGGTTCCGGCGATGATGGGGGCAGCCATTCTCGGTGCTGACGTGGCCGAGACGCGCACCACCAGGATCTTCATGGCGCTTGCTCGGCTTCGTGACGGAACGAGCATGGCTCAGGCCCAAAGCGAGATGGACGCGATCGCCGAGGGTCTCGCCTTGATCCACCCGCTGAGCGACGACGGCTGGGGAGTAGAACTCGTGCCGATCCGGGAGCTCGTGTTGGGGCACTTCGAGACGCCGCTGCTGACCCTCCTGGGGGGCGCGGCGCTGTTGCTGGCGATTGGCTGTGCGAACGTGGCCAGCCTGCTGTTGGTTCGCGTCAGCGGGCGACGCCGCGAACTTTCGTTGCGACTGGCCCTGGGCGCCTCGCGCGCTCGCGTTGCCCGGTTGCTTGTTCTCGAGTCGCTGGTTCTGGTGGCGGCAGGCGGCTTCGTCGGCGTTCAGGCTGCCGCTCTCGGTACCGCGACGCTCATGCGCCTGAGCCCGATGGAACTGCCGGGATTCGCCGTACTACGGCTCGATGGCGGCGCGCTCATTGCCTCGCTTGGGATTACGCTTCTGGTCGGGTGCGCTGCCGCGGCCGGGCCGTTGCTGTCGACTCGGAGTGGGAGATTGATCGATTCGCTCGGTGCTGCGGGTAAGGGCTTGAGAGTGGGGGGCGCCGGCCGCATCGGTCGGCGGCTCGTCGTTGCAGAGGTCGCGGTCGCGGTGACGTTGCTGGTCGGCGCCGGCCTTACTGTCCGCAGCCTCGATCGACTGCAGCGGGCCGACATCGGCTACGAACCCGGTGACCTCCTGGCGCTGCAACTCGAGGCGTCCGCGGCGACTCTCGACGCAGATGATCTCCGTGTGCTGGCCCGCGAACTGACCTACGAAACGGCCGCTCTGGCAGCCGTGGACCAGGCGTACATCTGGTCGCCGATGGTCCCGGGCCAAGCGGCCTGGTATACGGCCGTCCGGCCGCAGGATAGTCCGAACCTGCGCGATGACGAGTTGCCGCTCGTGCGATACCACTATGTGGGTCCGGGGGCGCTGGAGGGTCTCGGGCTGCGCTTCCTCGCAGGTCGCGGTATTTCCGATCAAGACCGCGAAGGCAACGCCGGGGCGGTGGTGCTGAGCGAATCGCTCGCCGAGGTGATGTGGCCCGGCCAGAACCCGATCGGCAAGATCCTGCGGCGCTGGAACCGTGATCAGTGGCTCACGGTCGTGGGCCTGGTGCAGGATGCCAAGCTGGGCGGGCGGCAGGGTTTCGATACCGCCGTCAACCGCGACGTCTATTTCAGTTTCATGCAGGAACCGCAGCGCGAGCTCGTGCTTCTCTCGAAGCTTGACAGCGATGCGCCGGCTGTCGTCGACGACGTTCGACAGACGGTTCAAGGTATCTCTCCCGACTTCCCGGTATTCGATCTGGAGACATTGGAATCGCGCATGGCCACGCAGGAGGCAATCCCGCGCTTCACCACGGTGCTATCGGTCGCCTACGGGCTCGTTGCACTGCTCTTGGCAACGATTGGCCTGTACGGGGTCCTCGCCTATAGCGTCGCCGAGCGTACCCGTGAGATCGGGCTGCGCATGGCCCTCGGCGCCCGGTCGACGGCCGTGCTCGGGCAGGTGCTCAAGAGCGGCCTCGTGTTGACCTCGGTCGGACTGGTGGTCGGGCTCGCGTCATCGCTTGCGCTGACGCGCCTCATCGGTTCGCTACTGTACGAGACCAGTCCGACTGACCCCGTCACCGTCGCGGGGATCTCCCTGCTGCTGTTGGCGGTTGCCGCAGTCGCGTGCGCCATTCCGGCACGCCGCGCTGCGCGGCTGGATCCTATGGCTGCCCTGCGAAGACCGTGACGCCCTGACGGTTCATGCGGCTGAGCCCTAGCTTCGTGCGCCGCTCCAGCCCAGTCGATCGCTCGCAGCAACTCCAGGCCCGCGCCGTTGGCCCGCGCGAGCCGCGGTAGGCGGCGGGCTACTCGGCGCGCAGTGCCTCCAGCGGGTCGATGCGGGTCGCTTGCCGGGCTGGAACCCAGCAGGCGGCAGCGGCCGCGGCGACAAGCATCCCCGTGGCCAGAACGTGGGTGAGCGCATCGAGCGGACCGACACCGTACAGGAGTCCAGCCGCGAGGCGGCTCAGGGCCAAGCCTCCCGCCACGCCGATCAAGCTGGCGATCCCTACCAGGCGGCCGCCCTCTAGCAGCACCTGGCGGCGCACCGCCGCCGGAGCCTGGCCGAGCGCAATCCGGATACCGATCTCGCGTGTGCGCTGCGCGACGGCGTACGAGAGCACGCCGTAGATGCCGATCGAGGCCAGCAGCAGCGCGACCAGACCGAATACGCTCATCAGTGCCAGGCTCAGCCTGGAGGCTCCGAGTGCGCGGTCGAAGAGCTCGCGCAGCGTCTGAATGTCCTCGACCGGTGCGCCAGGCGCCAAACGTGCAAGCTCGGCTCTTACCGGCGCCACGAGCGCGGCCGGATCGGCGGAAGTTCGCACCACCAGGTTGAAGCGTCGCAGGCCGGCGCGCGGCCAGTAGATCTGGTTCTTGAGTGGCCGGCTCAGGTCGTGCACGCGCATGTGCGACACGACGCCGATTACCTGCGCATAGCGCTCGGGCTCGGGCGTAGCATTGTCGCGGGTTTGCAGCGTGCGGCCGACGGCATCTGTGCCCGGAAACGCAAGCTCGGCGAGGAATTCGTCGATCACGATGACGTTGCCGGCTTCGGCGTCGGCGCGGGTGAACGACCGGCCGGCCACTAGCCGCGCTCCCATCACGTCAAAGAACCCGGGCCGCACCAGCCTGCGATCGGCCGAGGCGCTTTCCCAGTTGGTCGCAGTCTGTTCATCGTAAGCGATCGGCTGCATCGCGCCGCCACCGGTGAGCGGCAGCTGGGAAACGAAGGTGACTCCCTGCACCGCCGGCAATGCTGCGACCTTCTCGAACAGTTCGTCCGCCATCGCCGCCCACGTCGCAGCGTCAGGAAAGGACTCGGCGGGCAGCGAGACACGTAGGGTGAGCGCGCCTTCGGTGGCGTAACCAGGTTGCACCGCCGTCAACGCGGCGAAGCTTCGCACCATGAGGCCGGCTCCGATCAGCAGGGTCAGACTCGCCGCGATCTCGCAGATGATCAGAGCGTTGCGCGAGCGCTGGGCGCCGCGCCCATCGGTGGTGCGACTCTCGCCTCCGAGGGATTCGGCAGGGTCGTTCCGTGCGATGAGCAATGCGGGGATGAGACCGAACAACGCCGCGGCCGTGACGGTAATCGCCGCGGTGAACAGAAGCACCGTGCCATCGAGGGAGACCGACTCCAAGCGCGGGACGCTGCCCGGCGCCAGGGCCTTCATTAGGCCGATACTCACGCGCGCGATGCCGCCCCCAACTACGGCGCCAGCAACGCACAGAACCGCGCTTTCGGCGAGCGCGAGTCGAATCAGGGCGCCGCGAGATGCCCCGAGCGCCGCGCGTAGCGAGAACTCATGGGCGCGCGCACGGCCGCGCATGATGACCAGGTTCGCGACGTTGGCGCAGGCGATCAGGAGCACGAATCCTGCCGCGGCAAACAGCAACACCAGCGCCCCTTGCGCCGACTTCACGACGTCCTCAAGCAGCGGAACGACACGGGCACGGAGCTTGGTGGCAGCGTGCACCGGAAACTCGCGCCGAAGCTGTTCCGCGATTCCTTCGATCTCCTGTTGTGCCTGGCCGAACGTGGCTTCGGGGCGCAGGCGCGCAAAGGCCGAATACAGCGTCACGTTCCGCGGTCGGGAGGTCGCGGGGTCCCATCGCATCGATACCCATAGATCCGGATCGCGCAGGAACGACTCGACGGGCAGCTGGAGCCGGAAGGCATCTGGCAGCACGCCGATGACCTCCATGCGCTGACCGTTCAGATCGATCGTATTTCCCAGGACGCCCTCATCCGCGCCGTATCGACGCGTCCAGAGCCGGTGGCTGAGCAGGACCAGCGGAGCGGCTCCGGGCACGTCCTCTTCGGGCGTGAAGATGCGACCGTGGCTGGCTGCCGCGCCGAAGAACTCAAAGAACCCGGCTTCCACCAGGGCCACGTCCACAAGCTCCGGGGTGTCCGGAGCGGCCAGGATCCATTCGTAGTCGCGAGCCATCGTGAAGGCTTCGATCACGCTGGCGCGGTCGCTGTACTCGCGGACGTCGAGTGGGCTCACCAACGGCATGTTCTGGGCACCGTCGCCAAATTCGTGCCAGAGAATGCCGATCCGATCGGCATCCCGATAGGGGAGCGGCCGCAGCAGGACGCCGTTCACGACCGAAAAGATCGCCGTGCTGGCCCCGATACCGAGCGCCAGGGTAAGAACCACGATGAAGGTGAAGCCCGGACGTTGCCGCAAGGCGCGGCCAGCAAATAGCAGATCCTGCAGCAACAGATCGGTCATCGAGCGCCCCTCTCGCCGGTGTCGGCGTGATTCCGTGATTCGAAGCACAGCGGCCACCCACAGCACGTCGACGCTGGCGCGCATCCACATTGCGCACCGCCACCACGATGACCGCGTCTCGGCGTAGCCGGACAAAAGATCGAGCATTTCCTCCCTGTGCCGGGCGCGAAATCTGGCCGGCAACGCGAGCAGGAGGAACTCAAAAGCGCCGGGGAGCGTGGTCACTTGCCGTTGCTCCCCAGCCGTCTCCGGGCGGTGCCGGCCAGCGCTGCCATGCGCTCCGCGCTGGCGGCCAGTTCGGCCCGACCCTGGGCGGTCGCCTGGTAGTAACGTCGTCGTCCGCTCTCGCCTTCCGGGCGGGCATCGCCGACGAGCTCGATGATCAGTCCCGCAGCGACCAGGTCGTCAAGGGTTCGGTACAGCGTCGCTGGCCAGAGCCGCAGAGCACCACCCGTCTGATCGAGTACATCGCGGGCGATCGCCGAGCCATGCGCGTCACGCCCAGCCAATGCCACCAGTACGTGAAACCAGTTGGATCGCATCACCGAACGGGAATCTTGTTTGCCCATTTCGCTATTATATCAGCTATGATTATAACGAGTGTGATTATAACGAGCCTGCACGAGGGCGGCTCGGGGCCGAACCGTTTGTCCCAATGAAGCGCGCGATGGCCTCGTAGTAATAGTCGGGGTTCGAAGCAGCCGGAAAATGACCGCTGTGGGGGACGCTGACCACGGGGATGCCGGCCGACTCCAGCCCGGGCAGGTACGAGAGATTCGCATTGGCACTGCCGTGGATGAACATGCGCGGCATAGGCAAGGCGGCGAATTCGTCCAACAACGCGAAGTTGTCCGAGTAGTCGACGATCGACCGGCAGTAGTCGAAGTAGGCACGATCGACGATGTTGTCGCGCATCGACGCTACGAAGGCATCCAACACCGCTCCGCCGGCGCTACCGAGCCGATCGCGGACGCGCTCGAAGAACCGATCCTCGTCGCCCAGGAAGCGGTGGCGGAACACGTCGCGGCTCTGGATCTCGCAATCCTCTGGGGCGAGGTTTCCCTCGACGTTGATGAAGCGCGCAACGAGCTCCGGATATCGGCGGCTTACCTGGAGCCCGGTGAGGCCACCGAGGCTCTGCCCGATGAGCGTCACCTCTCCCAGGTCGAGCCGTCGCGCCACCGCGTGGGTCAGCGTGGCGAGATCGTCGATGCCCAGCGGGATCTCGGGGTGATAGATGCTGCTGCGACCACAGCCTGGGAAATCAAAGCTCACCAGGGTGCGATCGGCAAGCTGCGGGACCCTGGCGGCCGACAGGAAATCTTCCTTGGTCGAACCCAACCCATGCAGGTACAGTAACGGCTTGCGCGCTCCGGGCCGCACGAACGTGGCGATCTCGTAGGAACGGCCGCGGTGCTCGATCGTGATCGTTTCGCTCACGGGCCCTCTCCGCACACGTTGGTGCCCTTGGCCTCGAACGTCAGGTTGACGCTCCGACCGGAGTTCCGCGTCTGTCGACATCTTTGCTACTCCTGTTTGCTTGTGTGCTTTCGCGTAGCTGTTGGTCATCGCGCCGTCTCCGGTGACTGGAGCCGGTGGTAGCTGAGATCGGCCCGGGCGTCGGCGAGCCGGTCGCCGGCGGCCACGCGTATCCGAATCTGCTCCTCGATCGAGCCGATCGCCAACGCCGTTCTGAACACGGTCTCGACACACGATGACGGCACGATGACCAGACCGTCGTTGTCGCCAACCACGAGGTCACCCGGCTCCACGCGTACCGTGCCCAGCGACACGGCCGCGCCCAGCTCGGCAAGTTCGACACGCCCCTTGCCGGTGCGCATCGTGCGAGCGCGGACGAACAGCGGATAGCGCTCGCCGATCACCGCGGTATCGCGGCAGGCCCCGTGAATGACGGTGCCGGCGACACCGCGGCGCAACGCGGCGGCCGTCAACAGGTCGCCCCACACCGTGACGTCGGTACGCCCGGCATTGTCGATCACGACCACGTGTCCGGGCGGAACCTCGTCGACGTAATCACCGACCGTTCCCGGCCTGATGCCTGTGGGCAGCATCCGGACGGTGAACGCCGGCCCGAGAACCCGTGTGCCGTTCCCGGCCGCGTGCACCCCCAGCGCCTGGCCCGACAACCCGTGACGGTCGAGTGCATCGCTGATCGTCGAGGTAGACAGGCCTTCCCAGCCATCCGTCGTCGGGGCCGCGCTCATCGCTGCAGCATGCGCTCGTAACGGGTCCCGAGCACCCGCGAGGCAGGCGCGCCTGCCAGCAGCTCCGCCCTCATCTCCTCCTCCACCGCCGCGATGCGCTCGCCTGCTACCAGCGCTGCCTCGCAGAGGCTCGCGGGCACGACCACCACGCCGCTCGCATCGCCGACGATCCAATCGCCCATCCGTACCTCGCGGCCGGCCAGATGAACGGGACTCCCGGTTGCTCGTTCGGTGATGCGGCCGCGGGCCGTGAGTGGCGTCGTGGCGCGGGCGAAGACCGCCAGGCCCAGGCGCGCGATCTCGTCGACGTCGCGGCAAGCTCCATCGATGACGATTCCGGCAATGCCGGCGAGCCGCGCGGCCTCCGACAAGAGGCCGCCCCACGCGGCGATGTGGATGACGCCATGGTTGGCCACGACCACGACATCGCCCGGGCGGGCCGCCTCGATCGCGGCCGCCCCGAGGTGTGGTTCCGCCGATGCCTCCGTGACCGGCGCCAGTTCGACCGTGACCGCTGGCCCGGCGATCCGGCTCTCGCCCGTACCGAGGGATAGAATCCCGGCGCACTCACCGCGGCTACCGAGGCTCTCCAGGGCATCCGAAAGGGTCGTCGTACCGAGAGCCCCGAGACGCTCCGCCACCGTCGCGTCCCCGGCAACAGCCTTATCGGATTGCACATGACGTTTCATCGAGAAATCACGCTTCAGATAGTTGTTTCATCTATTAATACTAGATATATTAATAGATTATCAAGCACACTAAGGATATGAGTGTGGATTTGGATGACACGGACCGGCAGATCCTCAGAGTACTGGGGGAGGACGCGCTGACCTCGAAAGCCGAGATTGGCCGCCGCATCGGGCTCACCTCGTCAGCCGTCTTCGAACGCCTCCGTCGTCTGCGAGAGCGCGGCGTCATCCAAGGCTACGAGGTCCTCGTCGACCCGGCCGCCGTCGGCCTCCACTTGCTCGCCTACGTCTTCGTCACCGAGGCCAAACCGGTGCACGGTGAACGGACGGCGAGTCGTCTGGCCCGGATTCCGCAAGTTGAGGAGGTCCACAAGATCGCCGGCGAGGATTGCTTCCTGGTGAAGGTGCGAGCGCAGAG
>JACZXM010000064.1 GCA_022571615.1 Acidobacteriota bacterium
CCTTGCGAATGGCCTCGGTGAGCGGGAACCAGGTCTCTTCCCGAGCGTACAGTCCGAGCAGGCGGGGCATGGCGCCGTAACCGCCCGGATGGGCGACGCCGGCGCCCTTGAGGATCGCGTCCACGCCCACCGCGTGGGCGGGGTGCGAGAGCAGTTCCCGTAGGACCCCGTCATCGCCCGGGGCGCCGTTGATGGCGTGGTAGCGGGCCATCACGTCGCCACCGGAGGCGCGTGTGATTTCGGCCGCGCAGTCAAAAGGAGTTCGGTCTTCATCGCGGGCGATATCGGTGAGGCTGCGGCCTAGCCAACCAGCGTGCTGCTCGCTCGCCGCCTGCAGGATCACGACGTTATCCCAGCCTCCAGCGCGAACGAGATTGTGCGCCCAGCCCTCGTCCCACGGCGGCCAGCGGGGCTCGCGTTGGTGGATTTCCGTCTCGATTTTCGCCCGTAGCCGCGGATCGCCAAGCCGTTGCACAAGCGCCGTGGCTCCGCCAGCCAGGGCCCAGGGGGGAAAGACCGCCAGCAGCGTGGTGTTGACCGCGTGGTAGGGGATGACGTCCGAGCCGATGTCGATGCCGTTGCGACGTGCCGCATCCTCCATTCGCAAGGTCTCGCGCGCCAGATGCCAGTACCCCGGACCAAAGGCCTCGTGATGCGAATGCTGTAGCCGGACCCCGGTGCGGGCACCGATCTCCAGCAGCTCCGCCTCGGCCTCTAGCGCCAGCTCGCTGGATCCGCGCACGTGGCAGGCGAACAAACCGTCGGCAGCCTTGACCCGGGAGCACAGCTCAACGAGCTCGTCGGTGTCGGCCCACATGCCAGGGGGGTAGATCAAACCCGCCGACAGTCCGAAGGCGCCCGCTGCCAGGGCGTCGTCGAGCAGGGCGGCGATCTGCCGAAGCTCCGTGCCGCCGGCGGGACCCGCTCTGCCGCCGAGGACCGCGCATCGGAGCGCCCCGTGCGCGACCAGCGGCACGACGTTGAGGGGAGGAGGCCCGGCGTCGAGCGCGTTCAGGTACTCATCGAAGCTTTCCCAGTCAAAGACGAAGCGCTGCGGCAGGATCAGCGACATGAACGCTGCCAGGGTCCCCCGCCGGGCCGCCGGTGCGGGGGCCACGCCGAGGCCGCAGTTTCCGACAACCTGCGTGGTGATGCCCTGGTGCAGGAACGGCGCCAACAGGTCCGGGGCATCGGGATGCGACAACACCATGTCCGAGTGACCGTGGATGTCGATGAAGCCGGGACAGGCGCACAGGCCGCAAGCATCGATGATCGTGTCACCGCGAGCGGTCCGGGGGGGTACGATCGCCACGATCCGATCCCCTTGCACGACCAGATCGGCCGGCGCTGGGGGCGCAGCGGTGCCGTCGTAGACGGTGGCGTCGCGGATGACCGTTCGGTCGGATGGTTTCATCGATGGCACAGACCCGCCGGTACCTGCTGGGGGCGGTAGGGCCATGGTATAAGAGCGCCGGGCACCACAATTCGATACGGGAAAGCGGGTGAAAGTCCCGCGCTGCCCCGCAACTGGTTTCGGGGACGAAAGCCTAGCAGCCCGTGGTGGAAGTGTGATGGGCCCGAAGGGTTACACCGCCAAGGGCGCATCTGCTGCGTTGCCGCTCCTTGACGATGCGCGTTGGCATCGGAAACGTCGCGGCGCCTTGCATCTGCACCTTGGCGGCGTAACCAGACCCATCACACTTCCACCACGGCCTGCTAGGCCTTGGCTCGTTTCTGCTCAGGTTCGGACGCCTCTTCGCACGCCCTGCGCAGGGACTCCCAATCCCCGGTCCCATCGCGCGTCTCGTCGTCGAGGAGCCGACCTATGTTCCGGATGGTCGGCAGGATGCTGCGAAACACGTCGTAGATGCGGGGTTCGAACTTCTCTCCGCTCAGGTCCGCCATCATTCTCAACACGACGTGTTCGGAGTAGGCGAGCCGATAGGGTCGGTCGTGTACTAGGGCATCGTAGACGTCGACCACAGCAACGATCCTGGCGGCTTCGGGAATATCGTTCCCGGCCAGGCCGTCGGGATAGCCGGAGCCATCCCAATTCTCATGGTGAGAGAGGGCAATGCTCGCTGCCATCTGAATGGTCGACGTCGATCCGTCTCGGAGAATGTGAGCACCGCGACGCGTGTGCTGCTTCATCTCCTCAAACTCCTTGAAGTCGAGAGGGCCAGGCTTCCTCAGGATCGAATCGGGGACGGCGATCTTGCCGATGTCGTGCAGAGCAGCGGCGTGACGGATCTCTTCGGTGGCCTCGGGCGACCAGCCGAGGGCACCGGCTAACGCCGCCGAGCATCGTCCGATGCGACGGATGTGCGCGCCGGTCATGTCGTCGCGGCATTCGGCCGCCCAGAGCAAGCGGACGAGGGATTCCTCGTCAAGGCGCTTGAGACGCTCGCCGAGCCGGTCGATGGCGTGGGCCCTGAGCGTAGTTTCCCGCTTGCGTTGGAGTGCGCTCTCCACGCAGAGAAGGACGCGGCCGCGGTCGAGAGGCTTGGTCATGTAGTCGTGTGCACCCAGGTTGATCGCCTCCAAGGCAGTGGCCGGGGTCTTGATGCCGCTGATCATCACGAAGACGATCTCGTCATCGAACATACGACGGCAGGTCGAGAGGAACTCCAGTCCGCTCTCGCCCGGGAGGTTGACGTCGCACAGGACGAGATCGACTGAACCCGAGGCGATCTGGACCGCGGCTTCCTCGGTGTCCGCGACCGACCGGCACTGGAAGCCTTCCTCCGTGAGCCAGCGCTCGAGGATCCGACCCACCATGGGTTCATCGTCGACTATGAGAATGCGGCGAGGGTTGAAGTCACTATCACGCATGATCGATGTTCTATGCATAGTAAAAGATTTTATAGAACTAAAGACTATGTTATTGACTACTAAAATCTATTGTTGCACATGTTGATGCCTTCCCAAAGCACGTCGGTCCATTTTCGAACGAATGGGAAAGACATCGTCTCGCGCTTCAGTCGTCCAAGGCTTCACGGACCGTCCATGCCAAGGTTTCTGGGGTAAATGGCTTTCGCAGGAATGGTCCCTGTACCCCCAGGCGCACGATGGTCCTCAAGGCGTATCCGGACATGAACAGGACCTTCAACTTCAAAGATGGGTGTTTTCTCTGCAGGCGATCGTAGAGGGTTGGGCCGTGCGAGCCGGGCATCACAACGTCGATCAGAAGTAGAGAGATCTCTTCGGCATGCTGTGCGAACTTCTCCACCGCCTCGTCCGGCTGGCCGGCGGAGAGTACCCTGTACCCCAAGTCTTCGAGCGACGATGCCACGGCGGTGCGTACTTTATGGTCGTCCTCCACCACGAGGATGGTCTCGGAACCCAGGAGCAGTGCTCTCTGTCTATCCTCACGTGCCCGATCTTGCGCAGGCGCCTGAACACTCGGCAGGAAGATCTTGAACATTGTCCCCGCGCCTGGCTCGCTCGCCACCGTAATGGTCCCATCGTGCTGCTCGACGATGCTACGCACTGTCGCCAGACCAAGCCCGGTTCCCTTGCCCACCTCCTTGGTGGTGAAGAATGGCTCGAAGATCAGCAGCTGCGTTCCTTCGTCCATACCGAAGCCAGCGTCCGAGACCGAGAGCATGACGCAGGGACCGGGTGTGCCCTCTGGGTGCTCGACGACGTTCTCGCGGTCGAGCCCTGCGGCAGCGGTCTCGATGGTCAATTTGCCACCGTAGGGCATCGCATCACGGGCGTTCAGGGGGGAACTCTCGGCGTCACGTTGTGTGCGCGCCCAGCACTCCGTACGGCCCCTCAGGGCCATGGATGATCACGCTCATCCCACTGATCACACAGTGATCGGCGCAGTAGCGGGGACCCGCTGAATCTCGTCTCCGTGCGCAGGTCCAGTACGATCACCGGATCATTGGAAAGAAGGGTATAGCCAGCCTGTGAGATAGGGCGTCCGGTAGGTGCTTGAGTCGACCAGATAAAACGCCAACTCCCGGTGGCTGAACCCGGTGAGGTGCTTGATCAGCGACGCCCGGAGCATTTGCTCGGCACTCAGCTGTTCTCAGCGCCGGTGTCCGCTTGTACGCCCGATGCGAGGTGCAAGTCCTGTAAGCTCAGGCACCGGGTCTCGGGACTCTGATCGAGGATCTCCGAGATCGTGTGCAGCTCTGTTGGCATGCTTGCCGCCCGTGCTGCAGGGTTGCAGGCGGAGGGCGAGCCGTTCGATTCGCAGCAGTGGATGATCGAGCACCAAGGGAGCTGGAACGGATAAGTACCCCGATCCAGGTACGAAGACATGGATAACCTGCGGTGCGTTCTCTGTCCGGTGGATTTCTCCGAGGCGACCGCGTTCGGGATCAATGTCGGCGAGTCGCTGGCGCGGCGTTTCCGTGTGCCGCTGACGCTGCTACACGTGCTGCCGCACCTGCCCCTACCGCTGCGATTGCCGATGGACCTCGGGCCGCTGTACGAGCAATGGGACACCGAGGCCAAGGAGCGCCTCGAGGCGCTGGCTACCGACGTGCGGAAACGCGGCGTGGCGACCACGACCGAGATCACCCGCGGAGGTCCGATTCACCAGATTATCGTGATGGAGGAGGACCGTGACTGCGATCTGATCGTCATGCCGACGCACGGTCGGGCTGGGCTCGACCGCCTGTTGCACGGGAGCATCGCGGAGGGCGTTGTACGCGTCGCGCGAGGTCCGGTGCTCACAGTTCCTCCGACGCTCGAGGGGCTCGAGCCCTTCGACCCGCAACGAATCCTGGTGGCGACGGATTTCTCCGATGCGGCGGAGAGGGCCTTTGCTGCCGCGGTCCAGCTGGCCGAACGCTACGCCTCGGATCTGGTGGTCGCGCATGTGTTCACGTTCCAGCAGATCGGCGAGCACGGTTCAGAATGGTTCCTGCCGACGTTCACCAAGGAGCAGGTGGAGCAGGCGATCGGCGAGGTCACCCGTCGCCTCGAGAAACTCGCCCAGCGGGCGCAGCAGCTCGGCGTTGCCGCCAGCACCGATGTCAGCCAGGGCTCCAGCCCGGCACGGGAGATCGCCCGTCTGGCCAGCGAGGAGGAGGTGGATCTGGTGGTCGTCGCCAGTCACGGTGAGGGTCTGCTCAAGCGCGCGCTGCTCGGGAGCACGACCTCGAAGCTGGTACGCTTCTGCCCGCGCCCGTTGCTGATGATACCCGGAGGCACCGATGAACCCTTCCCGGAGTGCCTCGAAGCCCTTGCTCCAGCCGGGTGTTGAGCATCGAAGCGAGAAAGGCATCGTGAGAATCGACATGAGCGACAACGCGTGGGTTCGATTTGCCTGTGTGATGATGATGCTCTCGGTATGCACCGTGATACCGGTGGCCCTGGAGGCGATGGTCGCGGCCAAGCGTCCACTCGGCATCGATGACCTGTTCGCGCTCCGCCGCGTCGGCAGCCCGCAGATCAGCCCCGAGGGCGACTGGGTGGCCTACACTGTGACGACGACCGATCTGGAGGACGATCGGATCGAGACCCGTGTCTGGATGGCGCCGATCTCTGGCGGCGACCCGATCCCGATGACCGTCGCGGGAACCTCGGCGGACAATCCGCGATGGAGTCCCGACGGCAAGTACCTCGCGTTCACCGCTGCCCGCAACGGGGACAAGAGCCAGGTTTGGGTCCTGGACCGGCGTGGCGGGGAGGGACGCCAGCTTACCGACCTGAAACAAGGCGTGGGCGGGTACGAATGGTCGCCTGGCGGGGACCGTCTGGTGTTGACGGCGCGGGACCCAGAACCCGACGACGTCGAGGGTCAGAAGGCCTGGTCCAGTGAGGCGAAAAAGCCCTATGTCATTGACCGCCTTCAGTTCAAACGCGATGTGGCCGGATACCTGACAGGCGACAGACATACGCACTTGTATGTATTCGACCTGGCGACGGAGAAGCTGACCCAGATCACCTCCGGTCGATACGACGAGTCGCAGCCAGCGTGGAGCCCTGGCGGCGATCTGATCGCCTTTGTGTCCAATCGCACCGATGAGCCCGACGCCAACTCCAACACCGACATCTGGCTCGTGGGCGCGGACAACACCGACGCCGGCGGCACGTTGTTGCAGGTGACGATCAATCCGGGGTCGGACGGATCACCGGCCTGGAGCCCGGACGGCAACTGGATCACCTACACCACCTCGGTCGAGCCGGAGTTGATCTGGTACGCGACCACCCACCTCGGATTGGTGGCGGTGGAGGGCGGCGAGCCCCGCCTGCCGACTCGATCACTCGACCGCAACGTCCGGTCGGCCCGGTTTGGTCCCGACGGCAAGAACGTATGGTTTGTAGTCGGCGACAGCGGCGAGCGACACCTAGCGCGGCTAAACGTCGAGACAGGGCGCATCGATCGCCCGATCGGCGGTGCCCGCAGCGTCCGGGCATGGGACCAGCGATCGGACGGGACGGTGGTGGCGTTGATCTCCGAGCCCGGCCTGCCGGGCGAGCTGTTCGTGCTGGACCCCGAAGGCGAGTTGCGCCGCCTTACGCACACCAACGACGAGCTGATGGCCGAAATCGAGCTCGGCGAGGTCGAGAACGTCCATTTCCCGAGTGCCGATGGCACCGAGATCGAGGGCTTTGTGGTCAAGCCGCCGGGGTTCGATCCGACATTCCGTTATCCGATGCTGCTGCGGATCCACGGTGGTCCGGTGGCGCAGTACGAGATGTCGTTCAACTTCGAGGCCCAGCTGTTCGCGGCGAACGGGTACGTCGTCCTGATGACCAATCCCAGGGGCTCCTCGGGTTACGGTCAGCAGTTCGCCGCTCGTCTGTGGGCCGATTGGGGCAATGTCGACTTCGAGGACGTGATGGCCGGCGTGGACCATGTGATCGACAAAGGCTATGCGGATCCGGCACGGCTGGGGGTAGGGGGATGGTCGTACGGCGGCATTCTGACGGACCATGTCATCACCCGCACCGATCGGTTCAAGGCGGCGATCACGGGGGCCTCGGAGGTGCTGTACGTCGCCAACTACGGTCACGATCACTACCAACTGCAATGGGAAAAGGAGCTCGGCCTGCCATGGGTTCCGGGCAACCGGGAGAAATGGGAGGCGATCTCACCGTTCAACCGCGTCGACAAGATCCGCACCCCGACGCTGATCATGGGTGGTGAGCTGGACTGGAATGTCCCGATCCAGAACTCCGAACAGCTGTACCAGGCATTGCGGCGGCTGGGCGTGCCGACGCAGCTGGTGGTGTATCCGGGTCAGCACCATAGCTTACGCGTCCCGGCCTACCAGAAGGACCGCTATGAGCGTTACCTGGACTGGTATGGGCGCTGGGTCAAAGGCGAGCCACGGAACTGAATACGGCACCGGCGACCCACGCCACTTCTGCCACGGGCTGCTAGTCTCGCGATTTGAGCACTCCGGTATACAGCAGCGCGGCAATCACGCCGCCTAGAGGCGGAGCGACCAGAAAGAGCCACAGGTTGCCTGTCTGTCCCGACATCAGGGCGGGGCCCAACGAGCGTGCTGGGTTGAGGGAGGCGCCTGTGAGCGGGCCGCCCATGAGAATGGCGAGCGTCAGGGTCAGACCGATCGCGAGGCCGGCCATGTTGCCCGCCTTGCCGCTGACGGCCGCGTTGAGCACCGTGTTCACCAGGAAAAAGGTCAGGATGACCTCGAGCAAAAAGCCCTGTGAGATGCTGACCCCGTCGGCGAGCAAGGTGGCCCCAAGGCCCGAATCGGCGCCGCCGAGGACCGCACTCAGCGCCAACGCTGCCGCCGTTCCACCGAGCAACTGGGTGACGATGTAGGCGAGCGCGGTGCGTACCTCGATCTCGCCCGCCACCAGCAGGCCGACGGTCACCGCCGGATTGATGGTGCCAGCTCCTGGGGGATGGGATGGGCTTCGATGATCCTGAAGCGCCGGTTCACCTCGAGCGCCTCGAAAACCTGGGTCGTATCGCTGGTCGGCCAGTACACCTCGATCCGCTCGACGCGCTCGGCGTCCCCGAGCCCGATATGCAGCCGCAGCGGATTGCCGCCGTAGCTGCTGCCGTTGCCGACCTGGCGGAACACGCTGCGCGAGGATCCCGCGTCGACGAAGTCCACCCGCACGCGGGCACCCAACGCGAAGCGATTCGAGCTCGTACCCCTGAGCTGTAGCGAGATCCAGCTGCGCCCGGCGCCGGGGTTGTCGTAGAGCGCGTTGGGAAAGTCGTCGCCCGGAATCTGACCTCCCATCTGCTGGAAGATATCCTGATCGCCGTCGTTGTCGAAGTCGGCGAACGCGACCGCGTTGCTGTCGACGATGTGCCCGAACCCTCCGGCTACGGTGACGTCGCTGAACCGCTCGCCGCCGACGTTGCGGAACATGAAGTTGGGGATCACAGAGTCGTATCCGGGGTATCCGGTGCCGAGATAGAAGTCCAGGAATCCGTCGTTGTCCAGATCGCCAAAGCTGCCTCCCATTGGCAACATCACGCGCGCGATCCCGTACGCCAGCGCGGCATCGACGAAGCCACCGGCCCCGTCGGCCAGATACAGCCTGGGCACATCCGCCGGGTGAGGGTTGCCGGCTATGTCGGCTGCGAAGTGCCAGATATCCGGAGTACCAGCCGCCGGTGGCAGGTAGCTGTTGACCAACAGGTCGAGAGCTCCGTTGTTGTCGACATCCCAGAACCAGACCACGGAACCGCTCGGTGGCCCGTCCACACCCAGATCCGCTGCCACGTCGATGAACGTCCCGTCGCGCTGGTTGTGATACAGGCGATTCGGGCCCTGATGGTTCACCACGTACAGGTCCGGGTATCGATCCCCGTCGAAGTCACCCCAGGCCGCACCGCGGCCGTCGGCCAGGTTCAAGACCCCCGCGCCCGCGGCTACGTCGGTGAACGTTCCCTCGCCATCGTTGCGAAACAGCTGCGAAGCGTACTGCAGCGTGCCGGTCGACTCGTTGGCGATGAACAGGTCCAGGTCGCCATCGTTGTCATAGTCCGCCCAGGTACCAACCTGGGTCGGATAATGGACTTCGCCGAGGCCGGCCTCGAAGGTGACGTCGGTGAAGCGCAGCCCCCCGTCGTTGCGCAGCAGCGAGTTGGGATGCCGTCCACTGGCACCCCAGCCGCCGCCCCGGAGAACCAGCAGATCGAGGTCGCCATCGTTGTCGTAGTCGGCCTGCACGAGGTTCTTGCCGCCGGTCAGTCCCCTGATACCGGCGGCATCGGTACGCTCGACGTAGACGCCACCCTCGTTGCGAAAGAAGCGGAGCTGCGCCGCGGGATCCATGCTGGAGGTGAACATGTCCAGCCAGCCATCGCCGTCGAAGTCGTCGATGACGATCCCACCGGCCAGCTCCGACTCCGCCAAGCCGACACGGGCTCCGATGTTGGTGAACCGACCGATGGCGTCAGAGTCGCGGCTGTAGCTCGCCGGGTCGAGGCGATCGGACTCGGGTACCGCGTCGGGGTAGGAGCCGACAGTCATGTAGGCGACGTTCAGCAGCCAGCGGGCGGCGTGGTGCATCGGCGAGCCACGCTGCGCCAGGTCCATCGCGAAGCCGAGCTGTTCGATGGCGTCGATCGCGTTGTCCAAGCCGTTGCGGCTGCCCGTCCCGCGCATCGGAAACACGCATGCGTCCGGCCTGCCACGGCGGCACTTGTCGATCTCGGTGACGCGCAGATAGCTCACACCGAGCCAGAAGCGGGCGGCCACCATCAGCCGCAGCTGGGCACTGGCCTTGACTCCGCGCAGATTCTCGATCGCCTTCTCGAAACCGCCGATGGCCTCCCAGAGCTTGCCGGAATTGAGCTTGGCCAGGCCGATGGCGCGGTGGGCCGCGGCTCGGGCAGCCGAGGAGCCGCGGCTGGGCAGCGACGCCAGACGATGCTCGGTGCGTTCGATCGCAGCCACGTACGGGTCCGTGAGCCGCCGCTCCTGGGCGATGCGCGCCAGCTCCTCTACCATCCGCCGAT
>JACZXM010000065.1 GCA_022571615.1 Acidobacteriota bacterium
ATTTCCAACATAACTGCCAAGCTTAAGGAAGACCCCTCTTCGTTTGAGAATTGGCTCGAGCTCGCTCTTCAGAGGAAATTAATAAGTGACTACATTGGCGCGAGAGATATTTGGGAGTATCTTAATGTTGTATTTCCGACCAACAGCATTACATTTGCTAATCTGGGCAGCCTCTATCATTTAGAGCTCAAGGATTTTCCTAAATCTGAAGAGAATTTTATGCGAGCCATTGAAAACAATCCAGCAAATTACCATGTGTATCGCGGCCTTCACGAGCTCTATGTATATTCGTATAAACAAAATACAGACGCGGCAGCTGATATTTTAAAGGAAGGCTTGGAGCAGGCACCGAATAGTATCGACTTACTCTTACTGCTTGCTTCATATTACAAAAACAGCGGAGACGCTCAAAATGCAAAAACGTACTATGAATTAGCACGATCTGAGGCAGAAAAGCAGGGAAATGTGAATCTAGTGGATCTTATCGATTCAGATCTGGAAAATCTTTAATTCCCTATGCAGTCTAAATAAGGGTGTTCTCCAATTAGGTTAGTAACTTGTGGATAACTTGTTGATTTTTGCTAGTTGTGTTACATACTGAGGATAGGATTCCGCAAAAAGCGTGGCAACTGTCGCCTAGCGTCGCGCGGATGAACGGGATGCGATGCGGGACGCGGGAGCACACGATCGATAAGGCGGCCCTGATATCCTTGAATGACATCCTCACCCCTCCTCTAGACCGCCATGAAGACCATCATCGAGCCCTTTCGTACCAAAGGTCGTGGAGCCGCTGCGGCTCACCACACCCCACATCCCGCCGCGCAAGTTTCCCGGGCAGGCTCTGGTGTGCGCTCTGTACCGGGAGGCCGGGATCCGCGCCGTCGAGATCGGTAGCGTCATGTTCGGTGATCGCGGCGAGGCCGCCGTTGGAGTTGGTACGTCTGGGCCATTTCACCGCGCAGTTCTCGAACTGCCCTGACTCGGATCGCCTGCCGGCGTGATACAAACGGCGCGCAACCATCATCCCAGACCACAGCCCTGGTACCGATGCGAAACGATCCGCTCCGCGCCGTCTGGATCGCGGTGCTCGCAGGCTTCCTGCTCACCGCGATGCGAATCGGTGACATCCTGCTGCTGAAGCGTCTCCTGAACCACCCGCTGGAGGTCGCGGCCTGGATCGGAGCCCTCTTCGTGTGGCTGCTGGTAGCCCGGGTTGCGGCGCGGCGGGTTCCCGATCTCGAGCGCTCCAGGCTCCAGCATTGGGTGGCCGATCTCGACGCCCCGGCGCTGGTGCTGGCGGCGTTCTTCCTGGTGATGCTGTTCGGATTCCACTGGGGCTACCAGCGCGCCGCCTCTGATGGGCGCGAGTACTACGTCCAGGTGCGCTCGCTGGTCATGGATCTCGATCTGGATTTCGCCAACGAGAACGCCACCTTCGGGGTGCGCGGCACGGCCGACATCTACGCCTTCGGCGCCGCGCTCCTGTGGGTGCCGTTCTTCGTTGCCTGCCACTTGTGGCTGGGGTTGTTGAATCTACTCGGTGCCGAGCACGTTCGAGATGGATTCTTCAACCCGTACCAACGCGCTGTGGGCCTCGGATCGCTAATCTACGGCAGCATCGGCCTGGTGCTGTTGTTTCGGCTCGCGAGCCAGTTCGTTTCGCGACGCCTCGCCGCGGCAGCGACGATCGTGATCTGCTCCGGCTCCTTCCTGATCTGGTACTTCGTGATCGATCCCTCGTTGCCGCACGCGGTGTCGATGTTCACCGTGGCACTGTTCGTCGCACTCTGGCATTCAAGTCGAGATGAGCGCAGCCTCGGCGGCTGGGTGCGGCTGGGACTGGCCGGCGGCTTGATGACCATGGTGCGCTGGCAAAACGTGGCGTTCGCTATCCTGCCGGCAGCCGACGCAGCATGGGAGCTGTGGCGCGCCGCGCGCGGTGAGCGCCCCAGGTCGCTTTCGGCGCTAACGCGCAAGCATTTCGCGTTCGGCGGCGCCTTCCTGCTCGCCTTCTCTCCCCAGTTGCTGTTCTGGAAGCTCACCCGCGGTGACTGGTTGGCGATCCCCAGCGGCGCGCACGCCGTGAGCTGGACCGGTCCTCTGCGCGACGTGCTCTTCACCCCGGATCACGGGCTGTTCACCTGGACCCCGATCCTGCTGCTGGCCCTGCTCGGCTTCGCCGGCTTCGTCCGCCGCGATCCACGCATGGGCGCCCTGCTACTGGTGGCGTTCGCCTCCCAGCTCTACATTCTCGGCACCGTCGAGTCGCCAGGATACGGATTCGGTGCCCGGCGGATGGCCAACTGTGCGGTCCTATTCGTGCTCGGGTTGGCAACACTGCTGGACTGGCTGCGTCGCCGCCCCCTCGTTGCCCCCGCTGTCGTCATGGCGTTCCTGCTCGTCTGGAACCTCGTGTTCGTGGCCAACGTGCACGATTCGACCCTGCCACCCACGGGCACCGTTCGGGCCAGCGAGATCGCCACCGCCTTCGTCCGCCGTGTCGGCAACCCCCTGTCGCTGCCGATGAACCTCTGGTTCGCCTGGCGGTACGAGACCGATCTGGGCCACTACGAGCGCCTCGGCACCCAGACCTTCAACAACCTGCGCCTGGACATCGGGTCCCCCGGGGACGACCGCTTCTTGAGCCGCGGTTGGTCTGGTCCCGAGGAGGCCGACTTTACCTTCCGCTGGAACGAGGGCCCGGCGTCTTCTCTGCTCGTCCGGCTCAAGGCCAGCGCTCCGTACCGGCTGGTGCTACGTGCCGCCCCACTCGAGCACCCCGACGGCCGCGTTCAGGCGATCGAGGTGGTGGTCAACGGCGAACCGGTGGCGCGCTTCGAGCTCAGCCGGGGCCTGCGCCAGTACACCGTACCGATCCCGGCGACGCACCTGGTGGCCGGGGTCAACCGGTTACAACTCCGCTACGCTTGGATCGCCTCACCGCGGTCACTGGGACTGTCGAACGACGAACGGCTGCTCGGCGTCCAGTTCGACCGCATCCGGTTGTTGCGCGACTAGCAGGCCGTGGTCGGCGGACCCCGCGCCCTTACCGCCCGGCTTTGAGGCGCTCGCGAACGAGGTCCTCGAAATCGGAGACGGTATCCAAGGCTAGCGTTGGCGGTCGCTTTGGGCGCGCCTGGCAGCCTGCGCCAGCTCGACATCCCTGTGGATATGGACCAGTGCCGAGAGCCGCTCCTGTGGGGTGCGAGCCTGCCAAAAGTCGAGGTCCCAGCGCTCGGCCTCCTCGAAGTTTCGGGCCCGGTTCGTCACTAAGCGCGAGCGCCCCTCAGCGCGCTTCTTTGTGCGCGGCTCGTCGAGGCTTCCTTGGAGGGCTGGAATGATTGCGCCATGGTCTTATTATCCCACACCGTGGTGACATCTCTGGGGTGGCGCGTGTCTTGGCCTGGGTTGGCACGATCGTGCAACCCCCACGGGCCGCTACTGCATACCTTGATCCTACGCACCAGTTCACTCGCTGGCGGGCTCATGGACGAGAGCCCATCGCCCGGGCATCGAGTGCTCAACGCGGCTGGTTGATCTGGTTCGGGCTGCAATCTCGCAAGGGCCTCGCGCGGCTGCGACGGCTGCCGTTACGATAGAGCAAGCACGGGCCGCAGAGAGGAGCGCCGCAAGAAGGAGCATCATCGAGATGGTGTTGACGAACCGTCGTGAGTTTTTGTGGGCAGTGACCGCGGCCTCAGGCGGCATCGGCTTGACGAGAACAAAGAGCGCCGGTGCCGCGCTGGGCCAAGAGCCCGGCGTGCAGGGGCTGTGGTTTCGAATCTCGCTCGCCGAGTGGTCGTTGCATCGCGCGCTGTTTGCAGGCGATCTCGAGCACCTCGATTTCATCACCGAGGCCAAACAGACGTACGGGATCGATGCGGTCGAGTACGTCAACGTCTTCTTCATGGAACGGGCGCGCGATGAAGCCTACCTGGGCACGATGCGATCCCGTTGCGACACCGAGGGCGTGCTCAGCCTCCTGATCATGTGCGACCGGGAGGGCGAGCTCGGCGATCCGAGCCCTGGTGCGCGAGGCCGGGCGGTCGAGAACCACTACAAGTGGGTGGAGGCGGCGGCGTTCCTGGGTTGCCACAGTATCCGCGTCAACGCCGCCAGCAAGGGCGCTTGGCTGGAACAAAGCAAGCTTGCCGCCGACGGTCTCCACCGGTTGGCAGCGTACGCAGACCAACACGGTGTCAACGTGCTGGTAGAAAACCACGGCGGGCTCTCGAGCAACGGCCGCTGGCTGAGCGAGACCATCGAGCGCGGCGACCATCCGCGACTCGGCACTCTGCCGGATTTCGGAAATTTCAAGCTCAGCGGCGACGATTGGTACGACTTCTACAAGGGGGTCGAGGAGCTCATGCCCTACGCCAAGGCGGTGAGCGCCAAGTCGCACGACTTCGATGTGCACGGCAACGAGACGCAGCTCGATTACCTGCGGCTGCTGCGTATCGTTGCTGACGCCGGCTATCGGGGCTGGGTCGGGATCGAGTACGAAGGCGATCGGCTGTCGGAGCCCGAAGGAATTCGCGCCACCAAGAAGCTGCTCGAGCAGGTGCGCCAGGAGCTCGCGGCGAGCATCTGAGGGCGCACCGGCGATCGCCTCGCGCCAACGCTCCTTGCCAGCCGACATCAGCCCCGCAGCCCGTGGCACAAGTGCCGTGGCCCGTTGCCGCTCAGCGCACGCGAAGGGCGAGCCGGCGGAGGCCAGCCTCGTCGAGATCGGCCTCGAGCGTGAGGAGCACGCCGGCGGGTGTCAACCATTGCAGGCTCGGCAACCCGTCGGCCGGGACGGTGAACGTCGCTGTCGCGGGGCTGGTGCCAAGGTCGGCTCCGATCCCTGCACGGTCCGTTAGGTCCACGAACCGTTGCAGCAGCGTCACCCGAGCACCGGTCTGCGGATCCTGGTACACGACCCGCAGCACTCCGGGCCCTGCCTTTTCTGCCAGCCGCATGCTCGAGTCGACCGTCTCGGTACTTTCCAACACGGCGCCGGTCAGTTGTAGCGGCCGGCGCTCCCCCCGGAGTGCGATTTCTTCCTGCTCGGCGGAAGGGAGTTGGTCTCGTTCGATCGCATCCGCCGACAGGAACTGAACGGCGGCGATCTTGCGCAACGCGGCAGCGGCCGGCGGGGTTTGGAGCTGCTCTTCCGGCTCCGCAACGTCTGCCGCGACCGCCTCTCGCTCTCGCCGCCGGGCGCTCGCTCGTCCAAGCTCTGGCGAAGCGACCTGCGACGAGACCTCATCCCGTACCGGTTTCTCTGGCGTTGCGGCCCGAGGCTCTGGCGTTGCAGCCCGAGGCTCTGGCGTTGCGGCCCGGGGCTCTGGCGTTGCGGCCCGGGGCTCTGGCGTTGCGACCCGGGGCTCTGATATTGGCGCCGGCTGGAGCGACTGGCGCTCTACCCTGGCCTGTAGCTCGGGCTCTAGCGGGTCCTGGCCAGGCTCGATTGCGGCAACGACCTGACGCTGTTCCTGCGTCGGGCCTTGCACCAGCCGGACCTGCCACCCGAGCAAGAACGCGACCGCCAGCGTCGCGGCCCACGCCAGGGCCGGCACCAGTCGTCGCCGGCGCCCGGCGCCAGCATTGGAGGGATGCTTCTCGAGCTCTGCGCGCGCCGCCAGCTCGTACCACTTTGGCTCGGCTTCAGCTACCAGGTCCTCGACCAGCTCACTTGCCAGCGCGTGCACCCTTGCCGCCTCCTCGAGCAGGTCGCGGCACGCGCTGCATGCTTGCAGGTGGCTTTCGATCGTTCCGGCCTCGACCCCGGTCACCTCCCCGTCGAGCCAGGCATGCAATTGGCCTTCGTCAACGTGCGACATCTTCGCGCCCTCCTTCGCCCGAGGCTTGTTGCCACGCCGCGGCCAACCGCTGCCGCGCTCGCGCCAGCGTGGTGCCGATCGAGCCGCGCGAAAGCCCCAGCTTCGCTGCGATCTCGGCATACGAGAGGCCTTCTTGCTTGAGCAGCAACGCCTGGCGATCCTGCGGCGCCAGCGTGTCGAGCACTCGTCGTACTCGTTCGCTGCGCTCGCGCCGGCTCCACGTCTCATCGGCCGCCGGTGCGACCTCGACTTCTTGCCGAACCAGACGGAGCTTCCGTCGCACCACCGCAGCGCGGCGTGCTTCGTCGCGCACCAGGTTAGCGGCCACGGTGTAGAGCCAGGTGCGCGGGTGCTTGGGTTGCTGTTGGATCGCTCGCACGAAGGCCTCCTGAGCCAGTTCCTCGGCGCGAGCCCGGTCGCCGATCCGCTTGCTGATGAAGCCGACCAGCGACCGGTATTGCTCGCGGTACACCTGCTCCAGATCCAAGCCTCTCTCCCGGGGCCGGGAACCTGTCCCGGTTCCCCATGCCTTAGCGTCGATCGCGGGCGAAGGCGCGCTCGAGCCGGCGCCAGTCGCTGCTGGTCAGCGTCGATCCGCTGCCGCCATCGAGAATCAGCGTCAAACCGTCGCCGGCGATCATAACCTGCTCACCGAGCGCAACGGCCGAGCGCAGCCCGGGGAACCGGTTGACCAACTCGAACCAGGTTGCGCTGTAAGGCTCGATCCGCAGCTCCGGCGCATCGGCTGCCAGGCTCACGTCGGTCCACACCTGGTCGCGAAGCACGAAGATCCGTCGATCGAGCTGCCGCCAGCTGGCGACTTCGCCACGGCCTCCTAGCCCGACGCCGATCACGCTCGCGAGGGCCTCGTCCGCGGCATCGAGCGAAGCCTGCCGCTGCAACCGGGCGCTGCTGCGGGCCCTCTTGAAGGCCGCAACACCGGTCTGGGCGGCGGGTGCCGCCACCGCTTCCCTGACCCGAAGCTCAGCCATCTCGAATACCCGATCGGTGCCGATCACGCTCGGCTCCTGCACCAGATAGGAGGTGTACTCGGTGAGCACCCCGTAACGGAGCCCGAGATCGCGAATCGCGTTGATGAGCTCGGGGGTGGGACCGTGCAGGCGCAGCTGCGCGCTCAGCGCGCCCGCCTTGCGGGCAGCCCACAGCCGGGCGACGAACCCGTCTTCGGTCCGCCGCCGCGGGAACGCCAGCTCGAACTCGAAGCGCCGCGTATGACCGGCACGGGTGCCCTCGAGAACCAGCGTTCCGGTGCCCGCACCCCGGTAGCGGCCGAGCAACATCAGTTCCTCGCCATGGAACAGATCCGGCAGAACGCCTGGGAGCATCTCTTCGAGCTGTACCGGCGCCTCGACGATGCGCAGGTCGGCGAGCGCCGGAGCTCCGATCTTGCGGCTCAGCGACGAGACCGCCTCCTCGACATCCTCGTTGGGACCCACATAGCTGACCGCACCGCGGCCGCCCTCCACCAACCGGTCCAGCAGATAGGTATTGACGTCCTCGCCCACACCGAAGGCGAATACGCGCTCGCCATCGCGCAGCCGTGCCGCCATGTCGGCGATGCGCACCGGGTCGGTCTCGGCCACCGTCGGCAGCCCGTCGGTGAGAAACACCACCAGCGAGAGTCGATCGGGCGCGGCCTGGGGCGCCAGTGCCTGTTGGAGGGCGTCGTGGATGTTGGTTGAGCCGTCGGCGGGAACGCTCCGCAGATACTCGACCGCCGCCTCGATGTTGGACCGGCTAGCCGCGACGAGCTGGTCGGAAAAGCTCCGTACCACACTCGCGAAGGTGATCAGCCGGAACCGGTCGTCGGGACGCAGGCCGCGAAGAACCTGCTCGATCGCCGATCTCGCCTGCTGGATCTTGAAGCCCGACATCGACCCGGAGACATCCAGTACCAGCGTCATGTCGCGTGGGATCGACACCTCGGCCGCGGCTGGCGGCGGGGTGAACATCAGCATGAAGTAGCCGGACTCGGAACCGGGCGCCGGTGAATGGGTGAGTAACCCGGCACCCACCTCGTGGCGTGCCAGAGGCAGCAGCAGGACGAATTCCGCCCCCTCGCCCTCGGGGAGCGATACCTCTACCACGTCGCCGGCTCGCCGCGCGATGTCGATCGTGTGGGTCGGGGAAACCGGGGTTGCGAAACGCGAGGCAGAGGTAATCCGGGCCCGCAGCGAAAAACCGGGGACCTCGTCCGGTCGTCGTCGCAGCTGCGGCCGCGGCGTTGGCTCCACCGGGCGTTCGAGGGGCGAGATCATGCCGGCCGCGCGCGGGAATCGCAGCCGCACCAGATCGCCGTCGCGCGCCAGCACCTGTGTGTACCGCAGGATGATCTTGCGGGTATCGCCGGGCTCGATCGGGAAAACCCGGGCCCGCACCAGATCGTTGCCGACCAGCTCGATGAGCGCCGGGTCCTTGCGGCGGCGGACGATCTCCTCGTAGATGCGCCGCGCGTCCTCGGCCCGCAGCATCTCGCCCCGAAGCTCCGTCTCGCCCACGAACAACGACAGGTTGGTGAACACCGCCCCCGCCGGGATCGGATACAGGTAGTCTCCCTCCAGCACGCGCCCGGATTCGTTGAGAAACTCCTCCTGGATCTCGAAACGCGCCACACGGGTGGCGCCATCGACCGTGATGCTGACCTCGCTTCGGAGCCGTCGGACCCCGAGGTCGGCCCAAACTGCGAGGCGAGCACCAGGCTTCGCGGCAGGTGCGAACGCGGCGACCTGAGAGCTTGCCTGGCCGGGGCCTGGCCATCCTGCGATCGCGGCCAGCAAGACCGCCGTGCGAACCAGAGCCCGGCTCGCGCCGAGAGAAATCGGAATCTGAACACTTCGTAACATCGTGCCTCTCCTTTCGAGGGGGGAGATCATCGCTCCTACCGTTGAGACGCACCACCGCCTCAGACTTGCACACCTAGCGAGCCGGACCCCGCTTCTTGACGAGGTACTGAGATCTCTCTATTATGGAATCCATAATATCCGGAAACCGGACGAATCGGTGAGGTACCCTTGAGCAACGAGCTACCCTTGACCCCGCGCGTGTTCCTGATCCTGTGCGCCCTGGAAGACGGGCCGCAGCATGGCTATCGGCTGCTATCGGAGGTGGAGCGGCTGGGCCGGGGAAAGGTCTCCATCGGCCCGGCGTCATTGTACGAGGCGATCCAGACACTGAGCCGGCGCGGCTGGATCGAGCCGGCACCGCTGCCGGAGAGCGTCGATCAGCGACGTCGTTACTTCCGGCTCACCGACACCGGCCACGCGATGCTGCGCGCCGAGGCCAACCGCCTCGCCCACCTGGTTGACGACCTGCGCGCCGCCGGACTGGTGAGCTCGGTGAAGGGACGGTAGCGGCTGTGCCTGGGGGCTGGATCCGGCTCGGCTTGCGCCTGCTGCCGCGCTCGCTGCAACAGGAGTACGGCGAGGAGATTGTTGTGCTCGCCGCAATCTCGATCCGGGCCGCTCGGCGTCGCGGAGCACTGAGTGGCTGGCACGCAGGATTCCGGGCACTACGCGACCTGCTGGCCACGGCGGCTCGCAGCCGCCTCGGTCGAAGCTCCGCGCCGCACCGTCCGGACAGCGACTCCTCCCCAGGGAACCAACTCGACATGCTACTGCAAGATCTCAGGTCTGCCATTCGAAGCCTCCTTCGCCGACCCTGGTTCGTGCTCACCGTAGTCGGCACACTGGCGCTCGGGATCGGTGCCAACACGCTCGTTTACTCGGTGGTCGAGGCGGTTGTGCTGAATCCGTTTGACCTGCCCGATCCGGATCGAGTGGTGGCGGTGGGTGCCGAGTACCCGCGGCTGGGGCAGGACCTCGGGTTCTTCGAGGTGCTGTCGGGGCCGGAATACGACGACATCGTGACCCAGACGAAGACCCTGGAAGCGACGGCCGGGTTCGACATGGGCAACCGGCAGATCCTCGGGGGCGATGTGCCGGAGAACGTGTTCACCGCGTTCTGGTGGGGGGATCCGCTGCCGGTCCTGGGGCTGCAGCCGTTGAGAGGACGGTCGTTCAACGGACAGGAGATCGA
>JACZXM010000066.1 GCA_022571615.1 Acidobacteriota bacterium
GTCTCGATGAAGGCGATGATCAGGTCGGCGATGTCCTTGCCGGTGGCCTTCTCGATGCCTTCGAGGCCGGGCGTGGAATTGACCTCCATGACCACCGGGCCATGGTTCGAGCGCAGCAGATCGACGCCCGCCAAATTGAGCCCCATGATGCGCGCCGCGCGTACCGCTGCCGTCGAGATCTCGTCGATCGGACTCGAACTGTGCGTCGGCGTGACCTCCGGGCAGGTGTACTGCGGCGCCCGCGGCAACGACACGCGGTGCGAGTACGCCATGATCGGCGACACGGTGAACCTGGCCGCCCGGCTGATGATGGCCGCGGACGGTCGAATCCTGTGCGACGCGGCCACTCAGTCCCGTGCGCCCGGGATCGCAGCCGCCGCAGCACTCGAGCTCGAGCTCAAGGGCAAGGCGACTCCGGTACGGGCTTTTGCCCACGACCCGGGCGCCCCCGACACCAACATGGCAACTTCGGCCCTAGGCCGCGTAGAGGTCGAGCTTATCGGGCGGAGAGCCGAGCGACGGATCATCGGTCGTCGTCTGAGAGACGCCCGCGATGGAGCCGGCGGCGTTCTATGGATCGAGGGCGAGGCCGGCATCGGCAAGTCGATGCTGGTCGCGGAGGTCGTCCGCCAGGCCAACGCGGCCTCGCTAACGACCGTCATGCGGAGCGGCGATCCGGTAGCGTGGCGCGACGCCTACTTGGTGTGGCGCGGCGTGCTCGCGGAGATCCTGGAGTTCGAGACTCCACAGGAGCTCCTCGACGAACTATCGCGTCGTCACGCCGGCGAAGAGGAGATCATCGATCGACTTCCGCTGCTGGGTCCGCTCATCGGGCTCGAGCTAGCCGACAACGAGGTTACCCGCCAGCTCAGCGGCGACGTACGTGCCGACGCCACGCGCGATCTCGTGGTGCGTGTTCTGGAACCCGTGATCGCTCGGAAGGCGTTCGTGCTGTTGTTCGACGACGGTCACTGGGTGGACTCGGCGTCCTGGGCCTTGCTGCGCGCCATCGCGCGTCGCTTGCCACGACTGCTGGTGGTTATCGGCACGCGACCTCTGCAACCGGACGCCCCGAGCGATGCGCTCCGGTTGCGCGAGGCCGCGGGCGAGCGCCTGCTCCTCGAGGGCATGAGCGACGCGGAAATTCTGCTACTGGCACAACGCCGCGTCGGCACCGGTTCCCTCGCGCCCGAGATCGGCCAGCTGATCACTGCCAAGGCCGGAGGGCACCCACTGTTTGCCGGCGAGCTGATTGCCTCGCTGGTCGACTCGGAACTGGTTCAGGTGATCGATGGCGAATGCCGCGTCCACCCGCAAGCTGGGGACCTGGGGAATCACGCCTTTCCGGACACCGTGCAAGGGATTATCCGCACGCGCATCGACCGGCTGAGCGCCGACGAGCAGTTGACCCTGAAGCTCGCCAGCGTGATTGGAGCGGTGTTCGAACACGAGATCCTGCGTGACATCCACCCGATGCTCGATAGCGATCGGGCTCTGCACGTGCAGATGACCACGCTGCAGCGGCTCAGCGTCACCACCATCGAAGTGCCCGAGCCTCGCCTGGCATACCGATTCCACCACGCGCTGATTCGCGACGTGGCCTACGGGTTGATGCTGTCGGATCAACGCCGGGGCGTGCACGCGGACGTGGCTCGATGGATCGAATCACGACACCCGAAATCACCGCTGTGGGCGCTTCTGGCGCACCACTGGACACGCACTCGCAACGACGCGCGCAGTCTCGAGTGCCTGGAGAACGCCGGGGCCGAGGCGAACGAGATCGGCGCGCCGCGAGAAGCCGATCGTTTCTACGCCGATGCCTTGGCCCTGGCCGAGCACACCGACGGGCTACACGTCAGCCTGCGCCGCAAGGCCGGCTGGGACTTCGGCCGGTCCGAGGCATGGTTTGCTCTCGGCGACTTTCCTCGCAGCCGTTCGCACGTCGAGAAGGGTCTCGGGCGAATCCACCGGCCGGTTCCGAAGCGCGCCGTGGGCTGGTACCCGCGCCTCGCCGCGGAGATCGCGCTGCAGGTGCTGAGTCGGCTGCGGCAGAAGGTAGCTTGGCGTCGCGCTCGAACGTCACCAAACCATCCTCAGGCGATCGACCTGCTCATGCAATTGAGCGTCGTGGCCTTCTACCAGCGCGAAATGTTGCCGATGACGGTGGCCGGTCTGGCGGCCATCAACGTGGCCGAGCGAACCGGAGCGGTGGCGACCGCCGGCCAAGCCTACGCCATGCTCGGCTACGTGGTGGCGGCCCTGGGCCTCCAGTCGGTTGCCGACGGGTGGTGGACGCGGGCCGCCGATCATCCGGAATCGAAGTCTCGGATCGCCGCGCTCCTTGGACGCGCCCTCGACGCCATCAACCGGGCCCGCTGGGAGGCCGCCGATGAGTACCTGAACGAAGCTGGAGCCTTGGCCCGCCGGGCGGGAGACCGCATGAGCGTGGAGTCCGTGCTCATGCTCCAGTCGTATCGCCAGAGCTTTACCTGCAAGCCAGCCGAAGCCGAACGCACCGGCCAGGTGCTTCTCGAGGCGACGCGCGTGCGTGAGAGCCTGCAGCGCGAGCTGTGGGGCCACCTGGTAATCGCTGGCAACCGCATCGAGCGGGGTGACTACACCGGTGCGCTCGAGCAACTGTTGTCGGGGGAGTCGACCGTGGCACTCGGCGATCCAGCCTCGGCGCAGGCGTATCACGCGCTGCTCGCCGAATGCCGTTGGCGTCTGGGGGACACGGGCGCCGCCGCGAACCACATGCACAGATCGCGACAGCTGATCCTCGACAACCCCGACCTCGGCATGGGCAACTACTACGCCGATGGCCCAATCGTGGCGATCTCGCTCGGGCTCGCCCGGTCCGAGGCCGACCGGCGTGCGCACCTGGACAGAGCCCGATGGAGCCTGAAGCGCCTTCACAGGGCGGCGCGCGTCTACGCCTACTCCCGCGCTCGGGTGGCTCGACTGGAGGGCGACTACTGGCACACCACCGGCAACCTGGCAAAGGCTGCGAGGTGGTGGCACCGGGCGCTCGAAGCAGCGGAGTCGGCCTCCATGCCGCTGGAGCGCGGCTTGGCACACGAGGCGCTGGCCAATCTGGCGGACCGCGAGGCGGCCGCGCACCTGGCGTCGGCGCACGAATTGTTCGAGCAACTGGAGTGCGAAGGGCTGGTGAGGCGCGTGCGGATGCGGCTCGAAGCGACGCAACCGCCGCGCACGGCAGTGGCGATTTGAAGGGGTCGGGCGGCGAACCCAGAATCAGGCCTCGGTGCCGACGGTGCCGGACCGACACAGGAGGGAACGCATGAGCATCAACACGGTCAGCGAGCTTGTGGTCTACGGGCTGACGGCACTATGCCTGCTGCATGCATACAAGCAGGGCCGCGGCTGGCTGGCCGTCTACCTGGGCGCCTGCCTCAATGGCTTCGTGCTCGAATACGCCGCCGTCCGCACCGACGTCGACTACGAGTACGCCCGCTTCATGATCATGATCCCTTCCGGCGGGTGCCCGGATTCGCCGATGGGCAGCGAGTGTGTGGGTGCTGTGCCGCTGTGGATTGCGCTCGGCTGGGGCTTCGTCGTCTACCTGGCCATGCAAACCTCCATGCGTCTGGACATGGCGTGGTACCTGAAACCGGCGCACGATGCCCTGTTGGCAGTCAACTTCGACTGGCTGATGGACCCGATCGCCGTGAAGCTGGGTTGGTGGATCTGGGATAAGCCCGGGCAGTACTTCGGCGTGCCGTTGGATAACTACTTCGGCTGGATCGTCTGCGTCGGCGGGTTCTCGTTGTCGGTGCGCGCCATGCGCCGCTACCTGTTCCGAAACAACGCCAAGCTGAACGCCAACCTGACGCCCTTCCTGGCCGTCCTCACCGGTCCGCTCATCGTGTACGGCGCCATCAAGGCCTACATGTTCGTTTGGCACAACATGGGTGTGTCGCCGTGGTTCATCCTGGGCGTGACGCTGGTGTTCATCTACAGCATCTCGTTGGCCCACTGGTCGTCCAAAGTCTCGACCCAGAAGCCCGACTGGTTGATCATCGGTTCGGGGTTCTCCTTTCAGCTGTACTTCTGGGTGCTGCTCTGGAGCTACGGCGTGTTTTCAGAGCACCCGGCGCTAATTACCTTGTCGATGCTGACGTTGATGGTCACCTGGTTCGGCTACACCAACCCGTACGCCATCAAGTGGATCGAGGACGTGGTCTCGGCGACCGGAGACGCGGGCGAGAATCAGAACCTGTAGGCTGTCGACAGGCGCAGGCTACGAGGCAGACTGGCTCGCCCGAGCAACGGGAAGCCGCTGAACAGGACGCCCGGGGCCACCGCTTCGTCGAAGCTGGCGTTGCCGGTGGTCAGAGCCCGTGTGTTGGTCAGGTTGGAGCCGACAACGGCGATTTCCCAGCGACCGAAAAGCCACGTCGCGCCGGCGTGCAGCTCCGAATAGGCGCTCAGGTCGATCGTGTTGCGGTCGTTGGAGTAGCGCCGGCCGTAGTGCCGCAGGCTGACGTGGGCCCGGGTCCTCGAGCCAAAGTCGTACGTCGATGTCAAATCGAGGAGCACCCGCGGCTGGCGGCTGGGCACGTTGCCGGTGAAGTCGAGCGTGGTCCCGGTGTTGGGGTCGAGGAATCGGAAATCGGTGTACTCGGGATCCTGGAGCGTCGCCGTGGCGCGCACGTTCAGCCGCGGCGCCACGTTGGCCTCGACCTCGAGTTCAAGGCCGTACGTCCGGCTGCTGCCGAAGTTGGTGAACAGCGTTACCGTGCCATCCGGTCGGCGGCGGATATCGATGAATGGGACGTCGTCGACGTCGGTGTAGAACAGCGTGGCCATAAGCCCTAGCCGGGGCGCGCTATGCTTGACGCCGGCCTCGACCTGCCGGATATGGAAGTTCTCGCTGCCCGGCTCTTTGTCGACCAGCAGCGCGTTGAAGCCGCGGCTGGCGCGTGCGAACAGGGCGGTACGATCGTCGAGCAGGTAATTCAACCCCACCGACGCACCCCAGTCGTCGAGCCCCAGATCGATGTCGCGAAACTCGCCGGTGCCATTCACATACGTGCTGTCGTAGAGGGTGAACGGATTGCCGTCGAGATCGATGACCTCGGTCAACTCGACCAGGTTGCTCAAGTCGTGGTGCTCGTAGCGCACTCCGACATCGACACGCAGACGGTTACCGACCGCGAACGTGTCGTTGGCGTACAGGCCGTACAGGTTGCCGGTGACGATGTCGTTCTCGTAGCTGGCGCCGAAGGTGTAGAAACCGCCGAGAGAGACGGGCAGCGGACCGAATGGTGATCCGGTCAATGTCAGATCGATGAGACCCGGCTCGTCGGCCACTTCCTTGGCAACGAAACTCGAGCGGATAACGCGCGACATGTCGATACGTGTGAACGAGACGCCGGCGAGGAACTGATGGTTGCCGAAGTCGCGCCGTACCTCCGTGCGGTTTGTCACGGCTTCTACCGAGCCGACCGAGAATACCGGCAGGGTGAGCCCTACGAGACCGTTGCCATTGTTGGTGAACGGATCGACCGAGGAGCCGTCAGCGGCGCGCGTGAACTCGAAACCCGTGGCACCGACCGCGGGCCCGAGGATTGACAGGAAGCCGAAACCGAGCGCCGCCATGGGTATCGGCGGGTCCAGCGTCAGGTCGAAGTCGGCGTCCGCTCGTGAGTCTGCGTAGCGGAACGAGTTGCTGAGTATCCAGCCGCTACCGAGGTCGAAATCGGCGTCAAACCCGAACGCGATCTGGCGCGCACTCGAGCCATCACGAATGCTCCGGGTCGTCGTACCGCCGCCCGGCAGCGGAAACGTGTAGTCGATGAGGTCGGGCGATGTGTAGGTATCCTTGCCGAGCTCGAAACCCGGCAACGACCGCAGCTTGCCATCGTCGTACAGATAGGGGCCGCCGTTATCGAGCGCGTTGCGCTCATCGAGCACCTTGAGATGGAATCGAACCAGACCGCGGTCGAAAGTGCGCGTCAGGTTGCCCTTGAACTGGCCGCCGGCGTTGGCCGTGAAGCCCGGATCGATGACACCACGGTCGCGGCGCACAAAGCCGCCGACATGGAACCGCCAATCGTCGCCCAGCGGACCGCCGAGGCTGGCATCGAGGCGCGCAAGTCCGTGATCGGCAGTGCTGACCTTGAGAACGCCGCCGAGGCGCGGTCCGCCGGTGCGGCTCACGAAGTTGACGATGCCGCCGGGAGCGTTGCTTGCCAGCACCGCCGAGGAGCCGCCGCGGATCGACTCCACCCGTTCCAGCGTCTCGTCGATGCGCAGGAACTGGTCGGCGAACAGGAAGGCGATCTCGCCGCTCGGGATCAGCGGCACGCCATCCTCCATGATGCTCAGGAACCGCGTCTGACCGCCGACCGGTATACCGCGCACGAAGACGTCGTTGATCGCCTGACCCACGGCGTCCTCGACCCACAGGCCGGGGATCGAGCGGAAGATGTCGGCGGTACTTCGAGGCCCCCGCTCTCTGACGTCGCGGGCGTCGAGGATCGTCGCCGCCACACTCGATTCGAGCACCGAGTACGGGTTGGCCGCTTTGGAGACCAGCACGGTCTCCTCGAGCAGTAGCAGGTACTCCTGGAGCGCGAAGTCGAGGCGTGCGCCTTGCGCCGTCACCACTACCTCCTGGCGCTCCCGAACCAAGCCGGTGAAGATCGCCAGCACGTGGTAGTTCCCCGGCGCGATGCCAGCGATCGTGTAGGCACCGCCTCGGCCGCTGAGCACCGATTGACCGGTTTCCTCGATGAGGACCACGGCACCGACGAGCCCATCGCCGTCGGTATCCAAGACCCGGCCGGTAAGTTCGCTCGACGTCTGAGCGGCCGCTGCCACCGGGAAGCATGCGGCCCACAGGGCCAACAACCCACGAGCACATGCGTACAGGAGTCTTCTCGACATCTCCACCCCTCAGGCAATCGAACTTGCGCCGCCGAAGCGTCTCATGTCCAACCCCGGGTAGTCCAGTGGGTGCAGATGTGGCGATTCACGTGCCTGGGAAAGACGACCTGCCGATCGTATAATCGGGGCCGCGGCGACACGGGGCAGTGCAAATGTTGTCCCGGCCCTGAGGCAACTCCATCCGACCAACTGGTGACGCCATGGGTGATCTTTCGGTCCGGTTCTGGGGCGTCCGCGGCTCCTTTCCGGCCCCCGGACCCGATTTCGCGCGCTACGGCGGCAACACGCCGTGCGTGCAGCTCGAGATGCCGGAAGGATCGTTGATTCTCGATGCGGGCACCGGCATCGTGCGTCTCGGCCGGGCCCTCAGCGGCGCGGATCCGCTTCACCTGTTCCTGAGCCACCTCCACTGGGACCACATCCAGGGCCTGCCGTTCTTCGCGCCACTGTGTCAGGAATCGACGAGGATTCGCATCTATAGCGCTCGGGAACCGGAGGACGTCCGCGCGGCACTGAGGATGCAGATGAGGCACCCGGTCTTCCCGGTTGCCTTCGACGAGCTCGACGCCCGCATCGAGTTCGTTCGCTTACCTGCAGGCGGCCTTTCGGTGGCCGGGGCGGAGATCACGCCCATTCCCCTGAAACACCCGGGCGGGGCCTCAGGGTTGCGGATCGAGGCGGCCGGCCGCACGATCGTGTACGCGTCCGATCACGAAGCCGGCGACGCCTTGTCGGATAGCGCGCTGGTCGACGCCTCGCGCGGAGCCGCAGCGCTGATCATGGATGCCCAGTATCTGCCAGAGGAACGACCCGACTGGTCCGGACGGGGACACAGCAGCTGGGCCGACGCGATCGAGCTCGCCACCGCCGCAGACGTCGACCGACTCCTGTTGTTCCACCACGACCCCTGGCGCAGCGACGAACAGCTCGACGACATACAGGCTCGCGCCCGCCAGCGGCTCCCCTCCGCCGCCGCCGCCGCCGAGGGAACCGTCCTTCGGTTCTGACCCCAACAGGTTGGAGCGGTCGGATTGTACCTGTCCCACGGGCTCAGTCGGCGATCGTCACCGAAACCGAATTGGGCCGGAAGAGCCAAAAAAATCCCCGTCCGGCATGCGCCCGGACAGGGCTTTTAGGCATCCAATCTACTAAGTATACGACGGAAAGGTACCAGAAGTCAAGCCACTATTAGATAGTGTCCCATCATGAAAGTCACTGCTGCGCAGGTCGGTGCGTTTTTTGCAAGGGGCTTGGGCGCTAGTTTGGAGAAGACTCCTGGCCATCGGTGGAATTGGCAAGCGTCGCAGCATAAGAATGGGCTGCGGTCGCACAGCAGAATCGCGAATCCATTAGGCCAGTGTTCGAAGACGCTTCGAAGCATCTGAGGGCGCAAGAGAGCGAGGAGGGTGCGATGGAGGTCGAATCATAGGTTGGGGGGCCAAGGGGCGACGACCGTAAGGAGGCAGAAACAATGAGCGAAAAGCCACCATCCGTCAGGGCTCCTATACTCCTCACCAGCGCGGCCTTGCTGGATCTTTTGGTAACCTTCTCGATGGTTTCGGAAGACAATCCGAGATTGTTGCTCTTCGGCGCCCTGACGCTTGGTCTCATCGCGTTTGCAATCTGGAGCTGGGTGCGATACTTGAAGGCCTACACCGATTACAAGATCAAGGGCCTCAGACGAGAACGTACTCAAATCGGCGAGACGCGTGATGCTACATAGCAGACTGCGGCGGTCGACGCGAAGATCCGGCTGTCACCCATTCGATCGCGCTGCAAGACGTCGGCGAAGCACGGAAGTGTTCGGACATGGAGCGTTCACATTGTTCAACATGAACGCTCGATACCGGTCGGACGCGTTGGTCACACCGCTCCAAAACGTCGACCGAACTTCCGGCGCGATGGGTTAGCTGTTCCCGCAGCGAAGCCGTCCGACTTTGGTGTGGTTGAGGCCACGCTACGACGGCAGCTCGCTCATTCCCACTCGATCGTACCCGGCGGCTTGGAGGTCACATCGAGCGCCAGGGCCGAGACCCCGGGGAGTGCCAGGATGCTCTGGCGCAGCTCATCCAGGAGGGCGGCAGGAAGCTCCACGGGCTGGGCCGTCATCGCTCGCTGCGAGCGCACTGGGCGCACGACCACCAGCTCACCGCCGCTACCGTCGAGCGCGACCGGGACCAGCACCGTCGGGCATTGCCAGACGCGCTCGTACATTCCGTGACGCTCGAGCGCTCGCATGACCTGCTGGTCGGCCTCGCGCAGCGTATCGAGCCGCTGGCGCGTCATCAAAGCCCGTCTTGCCCTCGCGGCGCGCGGCGCCACCGGCCCGAGGTTCCAGATGCAGCGATTCAGCCCCGGAACATCGGCGGTGATTTCGGAGGTGGCGTCGATCAAACTGTCCCAATCGACGGCTCCGCTCAACAGGACAGGATGCTCGTAGGCTCGAAGGTCGGCCTTCACGCCGACTGATCGAATCGGCAGCGGCAGGGCCTGGAGCCCGAAACGGCCCGCGATCTCGCTCAGCCCGGGCTCGAGGAGATCGAAGCCCTCGCGATCGTCCTCACCCGCGTTGCACAGCAGGCGGACTCCCAGGCCGGGTCCGGGGAAAGGGTGGCGCGCAATCAGGTGATGCGGAATGCCGAGACGCTCGCCGAGCTCTCGGACCTCGACCTTGTACAGATCCACCAGCGGCTCGACGACTTTCCCTTCGGCGATCATCTGCTCGATGATCGGCACGCGGTTGTGGTGTGTCTTGATGGTATCGGCACGGCGGGTGCCGCCGGTTTCGATGGTGTCCGGGTATATGGTCCCCTGTCCGAGAAGGTGGTGCTCGATGTCGAGCCGCCGGGCCTCGGCCTGGAAGACTTCGACGAACTCCTTGCCGATGATCTTGCGC
>JACZXM010000067.1 GCA_022571615.1 Acidobacteriota bacterium
AGTACCTGCGCATGCGCCGCCTGGTGGAGGAGGCCAGCCAGTTCGAGGACGCCTTCTGGTCGGGCGGCTCCCTCGATGACCTGTACGAGCGCATCGGCGTGTCGTTCGAGCTGCCCAATCATTTCTCCAAGCTCACGGCGCTGGAGAACCTGGAGTTCTTCTCTCGACTCTACCGGGGACCGGTCGTTGGGGCGCTCGAGTTGCTGGAAGCCGTCGATCTGGCGGCCGACGCCGAGATGCCGGTCGGCGAGTACTCCAAGGGGATGAAGGTGAGACTCGGCGTCGCACGGGCGTTGCTGCACTCACCCGAGATCTTGTTTCTGGACGAGCCGACCGCGGGACTCGACCCGGTGAACGCCCGGCGCATCCGCGACCTGATACGGGCACAACGCGATGCCGGACGGACGGTGTTCCTGACAACCCACGACATGGCAACCGCGGACGAGCTGTGCGATCGGGTGGCGTTCATCGTCGACGGGAGGATCGCGGTCATCGGGGCGCCGGCCGAGCTGAAGCTGGCGCACGGACGGCGGCAGGTGCGGGTCGAGTATCGCCGTGGGAACAACGACGCGGTGGCCGAGTTCGATCTGGACACCCTCGGCGACAACGCCGAGTTCGCCGCCTTGCTGAGCGACACGAGAATTCGGACCCTGCACACACAAGAGGCGACGCTGGAGCAGGTATTCGTCGAGGTCACCGGCAGGCGCTTGGCATGAAGCGGTTGGGGGCGGCGATTCGAACCGACGTCCGCCTGCAGCTGCGCAACGGCTTCTATCACGCCGCCGCCTTCATCGCCGTGTTCTCGATCCTCGGTCTGCGCTACCTGCCGGCACAGATGCGGGAGTTCGTGTTGCCCGCACTGGTGGTCAGCAACCTGCTCATCGGAACGTTCTATTTCATTGCCGGTCTGGTGCTGCTCGAGAAGGCCGAGCGGTCCTTGCAGGCGATCGCCGTGACCCCTCTTCGCGGCCATGAGTACCTGGCTGCGAAGGTGATCACGCTCGGCGTGCTTTCGCTGATCGAGAACAGTGCCATCGTCGTGCTCTCGCACGGATTCCGGATCCATATCCTGCCCTTGATACTGGGGATCCTGATGGGTGCGGCGGTGTACACGCTGTTCGGCTTCGCCGTGGTGGCCCGATACTCGAGCATCAACGAGTTCCTGCTGCCTTCGATCGTATGGGCGACACCGCTATTTGTGCCCTTCCTCCACTACTTCGGCCTGTGGGGCGGCGGATTCTGGGAGCTGTTCTTCGCGCTCCAGCCCCTGCAACCCTCGCTCATCCTGATGCGGGCGGCCTTCGTTCCCGTGCCGGCGATCGAGTTGGCTTTGGCGATCGGGGCGGGTGCGCTCTGGATCTTGATTTTCTGGGTCTGGACCCACCGGGGCTACGCCCGCTTCGTGGTGCGCGAGGAGGTGGCACCGTGATCAACAGGGCGGCGGTATCAGCTCTGGTGGCGATCGATCTACGTTCCGTGTGGCGGGATCCGATGCTGCGCTGGATGGCCGTTCTGCCGGTCGGGATCGCGGTGCTGCTGCGGGTCGGCATTCCGCTCCTGACCCAGGAGCTGCGAGAGCGGCAGGGTTTCGATCTGAGCCCCTACTATCTGCTCATCGTCAGCACCTTGGTGTTGCTGATGCCTGCGATGGTGGGCATGATTGCCGGCTTCCTGCTGCTGGACCTGCGTGATGACCGTACGCTGAGCGCGCTGCAGGTGACGCCGCTTTCGGTCCGCGGCTATCTCGCGTACCGGCTGCTGCTGCCGATGGCACTCAGCCTGCCGGTGACGGTACTGATGGTGCAGTTCGTCGGCCAGGTCGAGATCGGAATTGGGGGCGACGTTGGTCGTGGCGCTGGCGGCGGCCCCGGTGGCGCCGATGTACGCGCTGTTTCTGGGGACCTTCGCGCGCAACAAGGTACAGGGCTTCGCGCTGATGAAAGCCGCCGGCGTGCTGATGATCCCACCGGTCGTTGCCTGGTGGGTGCGGGAGCCGTGGCAGTGGATGCTAGGGATCGTTCCGTACTACTGGCCAATCAAGCTGTTCTGGAACCTGGCGACGGACCGGGGTGGCGGTGTCGTGATCATGAGCGTCGCCCTTTCCTACCAGGCCTTGCTGGTGTGGTTGTTGCTGCGGCGGACAGATAGGCTGGCGCTGGAGTAGTGAGAGGGATGCAAGTACATCTGATCGACGGAACCTACGAGTTGTTCCGCCACTACTATGCCGTCCCGCGGCGCACCGATGCCGATGGCAACGAGGTGGGCGCGATCCGTGGCGTGCTGAGCTCGATGCTGGCGCTGCTGCGGGAAGGATCCACTCATCTGGCGGTGGCCACCGACCACGTGATCGAGTCGTTTCGCAACCAGATGTGGCCGGGATACAAGCGCGGAGGGAGCATCGAGCCGGAGCTACTGGCGCAGTTTCACCCGCTCGAGCATGCCCTGGCGGCCATGGGCGTTACGGTGTGGCGGATGGAGCGATTCGAGGCCGATGATGCGATCGCGTCCGCCGTCGCCGCCTTGGTGAAGAACCCGGCCGTCGAGCGAATCATCGTCTGTACGCCGGACAAGGATCTGGCCCAGTGCGTAGTGGGCGAGAGGGTGGTGCAGCTGGATCGTCGCGCCCGGGTGGTCCGTGATGCGGTTGCGGTGCGCGAGAAGTTCGGCGTCGCGCCGGCTTCGATCCCCGACTACCTGGCGCTGGTTGGCGACAGCGCCGACGGCTACCCGGGGGTTCGGGGCTGGGGCGCCAAGTCGTCCTCGAAGGTGCTCGGGCACTACGCGTATCTCGAAGCCATCCCCGGCAACGCTGGCGAATGGCAGGTACAGGTGCGGGGCGCGGCCCGGCTGGCGGCGGCACTCACCGAGCAATGGGAACAGGCGCTGCTGTTCCGCGACCTGGCCACGCTGCGCACCGACGCCATCGAGCTTGCCGATGTCGAGGCACTGCGGTGGCGAGGTCCGTCGGAACACTTCGGCGCTCTGTGTGACCAAATCGGCGCTCCCGGGCTGGCCGAGCAAGCGCGCCAGATCCAGCGGCAGCGACAACCCGAGTAGACCGACGTCGCGACGTCCTAGATCTGCACCCGTGACGGCGCAACCGGGCCGATGGCACTTGCACCACGGCCTGATGTCGGGGGATCGGGACGGTCCGCTACTCCTCCGATTGACCGTACTTGTCCAGATGCGCCGCGGTGGCGTCCTCGGCCCACTGCTCGGCGCGCACGCGCCCGCGCAGCGCCGGGATGCGCTCCTCGATCCACTCGATGTCCCTGGGCACCAGTGCGGCGATCTGACGGTAGGTCACCAGCCCGATTTCCTCGAGTGCCTGGGCGGTCACCGTACCGATGCCCCGGATCACGGTGAGATCGTCGGCAGGGGTAGGCTCGACCGCCATCTTGCGTCGCAGCAGCCGCGTCTCTTGCTCGCGCTCATGCAACTCGCGGAGCACGCGCTCCCGCACCCGGTAGGAACGTTGCAGCTCGTGTTCCAGCTCGTCGACGCGAGCCTGGCGTCGCACCAGTCGGGTCTCGGCAGCCTGCATATCCTCCGCAACGCTCTCGAGGTCGGCCCGCAGCAGCTGCAGTTCCCCCTCACGTGAGCTCAGCAACGCGTTGACCCGCTCGTTCTCGAGCTGGCCGGCGCGCAGTCGGCGCTCGTGAGCGCCGTCCATTTCGGCGAGGTCCGAACGCAGCGATTCGATCGTCAACACCTGGCGGTCGGTTTCGGCGCGGGCGGCATTGAGCTCAGCTTCCATGGCCTCGACGCGTGCCTCGAGCGTGTTCAGCGCTGCGGCGCGCGAGCCATGCTGTTGCTCTAGCTCGGAGGAGGCGGCCTCGAGCTGGGCCACCTGGTCGGCGCTCACCTGAAGCTCCAGCTCGCGTGTTCGGAGCGCATCGGATAACCGCTTGCTCTCGAGATCTCGCTCTCGGAGCCGCAGCTTGGAGGCCTCCTGCACCTGGCGTAGGTCCGCCACTATCCGGTCGCTCTCCGTCCGTGCTCCATCGACCCGTTGCTGCAGGGTGGCGATCTCGCTGTCCTGTCTGCTAGCGTGGCCTTCGAGCTCCTCGATGCGCTCGAGTTGCTGCTGGATGGTTGCGCTTGCGGCGGCACTTTCGGAGTCCGTCTCGGTGCGAAGGCGAGAGATCTCCTGCTCAAGTAGCTCGGTCGTGCGCTCGAACCCCTCGGTGTGCACTCGCTCGCGCTCGTGGTGCGTTTGTTCCATCTGCTCGATCGTTTGGTCCCGTTCGCGGAGTCGGGCACGCAGATCGGTCGCGCTTCGCGCCGAGGAGGAGGTGCGCTCCTCGAGCTCGTCGATATGGGCTTGGAATTGCTCGATCTGATGGGTGTAGCCCTGATCGAGCTCCCTGGCGTCGTGTCGGGCACGCTCCAGCGCGGTGTTGCGCTCGGTCAGTTGGGCCTCAAGCTGGGCGATGAGCGCGGCGGCTTCCTCGTTGGTCGTCTGGAGCGCCGCCCGTGCCCGCCTGTGCGCCTCGAGATCGGCGGCAAGCCCGTCGAGATTTGATTTCGCCGCATCGCGCTCGGAATGCGCCTGGTCGATTCTGGCCGCTCGCGCTTCGAGCTCGTGTCGCAGGCGCTCGACGTCGGCGTCGCGCTCGGCAACCTGGCGCTCGTAGCTTGCCGCCAGCTCCTCGAGCTCATGTCCGATACTCGATACCTGCTCGCCCCGCAGTACCAGGGCTTCTTCGAGCGCCACGGTGTCTCGTTGCCGGTCTTCCAGAGCCGAGGTCAGGCGCTCGATCTCGATTTGAAGAGCCTGCGCGCGCTTGCCTTGACGCTGGTGTCCGCGGGCGGTCTCGGTCTGGGCTGCCTCGAGCTCGCGAATCCGCTCGTCGCGTTCGAGCAGCTGGCTGACATAGCTCTCCTCCAAGTTCGAGAGCTCTGAGTGCGACCGCTCAATCGTCGACTGGCGCGCTTCGAGCTGATCGTGGAGCTGTCGGGTCAGCGCTTCGAGCTCCTGGACGCGCTGGTCTACGCGAGTCGCTTGATCGACGGTGTCTTGCCCCTGTGCCTGCACGAGCGACAACTGTTCGCGCGCTTGTGCCAGGTCCTTCTCCATCTCCTTGAGGTCGGCCCGGCCGGCTTGGGCCACGCCTTGGAGCCGTTCCGTCTCTCGGTCGCGCTCCTCGATCTGAACGACCAGCCGGGCTATCTGCTCGGGATCAATGCCGGTAGGTGGTGGGCTCTGCTCGAGCCGTGCCTCGACCGAGGCCAGCTGATCCCGGAGGCCGAGCACTTGACCGGTACGCAGCTCGAGCTCTTGCCGTTTTGCCTCGAGCTCCTCGTGGGCCACCGCCAGCCGCGCAACGAGCTCGGGTTCGTCGGAGTCCCGCAGCGCCATGGCCGCTTCGCGCTCCGAAAGGTCGCTCTCACGCTGCTGCAGATCGGCCTCGCGACCCTCCAGATCCACCTGGCGCGTGCCGAGCTCAGAGCCGCGCTGTGCGAGCTCGGAGTCGTGCAACGCGTCGGTCGCGGCCTGTTCGCGTTGCTTCGCCTCCAGCTCATCGAGTTGGAGCCTGAGATGTTCGAGCTCTCGCTGTTGGGGCGCGTCGCGATCCAGCGACGCCGCCTTGTCGTTGCGCCGACTCGCGTACCAGCCGAAGGCGAAACCGGTCACCGCCATGATGACCAAGCTGGCGGCGACGGTGATCACTTCGGGTGGCATTCGTGGTGCTCCAGGCGCGTTGAATCGGAAAGCGGATCGTGCGGGATGCGGGTGCAGATCCCAGTATAGGTACAGCACGCCCACAGACGGATCGCCGCCACCCGAGGGAGGGGGCCAGACTCGGTCATGCAGGGCCAGCGGTCGCGACCAACCCGCACCGCTACGCTGTTAGCTGCCGCAGCTACCGCTCCGAGATCACCACCGGCGGCAGGTTCAGCGCCGCAACCATGTCGTTGAAAGCGGCCACGTCGGCATCGAGAATCTGCTGCAGCCGCCCGACGACTTGCAGCACAGGTTTGTTCTTGAGGACTGGAGGCGCGGGATCTCATGCCCTGCTGCGTTCCCTCCGGTGCAACCCTTTGCGTTCCTCCTGTCACTCATGATCGAATCCCCACAACCTGCGAGGACGAGGATGAATACACGTACGACAAGGATGTTGGCGGGCGTCACAGCGGTCGCCGCCCTGGTTACGATGACGGCTACGGCCAGTCCGCGACCGACCGAGGGGGACGCTGCGCGGAGCCTGTTCGAGCGCTTCAAGGCGATCGAGGGCAGCTGGCAGACCACTAGCACCGCCGGCTGGAACGAAGTTTCGACCTTCGAGGTGATCGCGCGCGGGTCGGTGGTCATGGGGATCACCACGTTTCGCGACGCCCCCGACCGCAAGATGGTCACCATGTATTACCTGGACGGAGACGAGTTGGTGGCGGTGCACTATTGCGAGGCGCGCAACCAGCCCTTCCTCGTTGCCTCCAAGCTCGACGCCGAGGCCGGAGAGGTCACCTTCAACTTTCGCGACGGTGGGAACATCCCAACCCGGGACCGCGGGCACATGGACCAGGCGGTGTACCGGTTCGTCGATGGCGATCGCTTCAGCTCCCGCTGGACCTGGTACCAGGATGGCGAGGAGCAGTGGCTCGAAGAGATCGAGTACCGGCGCATTCGGTGACGGCTGCTCCGGCGATAGCGCAGGACTCCCGTCCGGATCGCTCGCTGGTACAGGCGTATTTGCACCGTCGCGGCGAGCGCGAGTTCCGGAGCCTGTACCGCCGACATGGCACGGCGCTGTACCGATTTGCTGTGCTACGCGTGGGTGTCGACGCTGCCGAGGAGGTCGTCCAGGAAACCTGGATTCGTGCGGCTCGGCAGTTACCGGAGTTTCGGTGGGGCTCGAGTCTTCGCAGCTGGCTCACGGGAATCACGCTGAATTGTTGTCGCGAGGCCCTGCGCCGCAGGAAACGAGAACGAGGGCTAGAGATCGCACCCCCGGTGGCGTCCCCGGGAGCTGAGACTCGTCTCGATCTTGCGCGCGCGGTGTCGAAGTTGCCGGAGGGGGCGCGCGAAGTGCTGTTGTTGCACGACGTCGAGGGGTTCACTCACGCGGAGATCGGGCGGTTGCTGGGGATCGAAATCGGAACCGCGAAAAGCCAGTTGTCGAGGGCCCGCGCCGCTGTGCGCCGGGCGCTGGATTCGACAGGAGAACAACGACATGGTTGACGACCTCACACCGGAACAGCTGCAGGCACTAGCGGCTCTGGGGTCGGAGCACGGGCTGCCGGCGGATCTGGAGGACAACGTGGTGAATGCGCTGCAGCAACGGCGATTGATCGTCGCCGGCACCGGCTGGAGAGTCGCGATGCGGGCCGCGATCACCGCCGCAGCCGCGATGCTGATCTTCTTGCTCGGCGTCGGCACGGCGCGTTGGTTGCCCACCGCCTCGCCGCCTGTCGCTGAGGTCGATCGGCAGTTCATATTGTTGCTGCTCGAGCCCATCGATGCCGTGCTGGACCAGGCGGAGGAGGCCGAGCGTGTAGTCGAGTACCGAGCGTGGGCTGGAGGAGTCGCTGCCCAGGGACGGCTGGTCGCGGGAGAGAAGCTCAGCGACGATCGCCATTTCGTCGGACCCCGACTCGCTGGGGAGATCGAATCTGCGAGCGCGGAGCGAGTGACGGGTTTCTTTGTCGTTCGCGCGGAGACCCTACAGGCAGCACTCTCGCTTGCCCGGGAATGCCCGCACGCACGCCACGGTGGGCGCATCGAGGTGCGGGAGATCCAGCCGACGTAAACCGGGGTGATCCGGCCGAGGAGAGAGGCGCAGCGGAAGGGATCTGGCGCACGGCCTGGCGCTGCCGGTGTTTCCGGGCCCCTCTGGTTTCCACTGTTGTTCGGAATTGCTGCAGATGGGGGATCGACGCTGCAGGTGACGGAGCGAGCCCACGAACTGCGTGCATCGGTTCGGGCCGCGTTCCGGCAGGTCAACCCGAGCGCCGAGAGAGTCACGATCATGGGAGAGTCCGCTGCTCGTGGACCACCGGAACGACACCTCCGATCTGCGCTACGTTCTATTGGCCCAGGCCATCCGCAAGGACCGAGTCCCTGGCAACTTGGGTGAAGAGGTGTTCGGGGTCTTTGAAGTCGATGCAGGCCCGGCCCGTTCGGGAGCACCTAGCTGGTGGCACTTGTTCGCCGCGGCGCCAGCAACGGCAAGGCGCCGAGCCCGATCACCAGGACCAGATAGAAGGTCAGAAACCGCCAGGCGGCGCCTACCAGGCCGACCAGGCCGGCGGGAATGAAGGCACCGAGCACCGCGGCGAACGAGGCCTCTGCCCCGAGCGCGGCACCGGGTGTCGGCACGAACACCATCATCGTGAACACCACCCACTGCAGCAGCACAAACAAGACCGGATCGACCGCAATCCCCAGACCCAGCATCACCGCGGTGGCCACCGACCAGCGGCAGGCCCATTGCACAGAGGTGAGGCTGACCGCCAGCGCGAAGCGAAGCTTGCCGCGTTGGCCGATGAGCGCCCAGGCGGAGAGAAAGTCGGCCCGAATCCCGGACAGTGCGGTGGCGAGGCGACCGCGGGGATGATCCCCTGGGGTCGCGGTTCGTTTCGTGCGCCGCCGCAGCAGCACCAGCACCACCACCAGCGCGACGACGCCCACCAGCCAGGGCAGGGATCCCGATAGCTTGGCGGCAACTCCGGAGATGGCGGTCTGGACCTGGGGTATTTGCCAGGAACGAGTGAGGAAGGCGGCGATCGGCATTAGCAGGCTGAACAGAACAGCGTCCTCCAGGTTGTTGAGCAGAGTGATCGAGGCCGCCGTGCCGGCGTTCTGTCCGCTCTCGATCAACAGGGCGATCTTTACCGGCGCCCCGCCGATGGCCTTGGGGCTGACCGCCGCGCCAAGCTCGGTTCCGAACGAAGCGCGTAACGCCCCACGCAGGTTGGTGGGCGCTCCCAAGAAGCCGGACCAGAGCCGGATGCGGACAGCGTGGAACAGGACCGGCAGCAGCCCGAGCAACGCCGCCACCAGCAGCCAACCCGGAGCCAGGGTGGCGACCAGGTCGAAGGTGTCGGAGCGCAGCGAGCGGAACGCCATCGCCAGGTTCACGAGCACGCCGACCAGAATCACCGCGACGCCCCATCGGGCGAGGGTGGCGAAGAAGGTGGTGCGGCCCGCTTTGGTTACGGTGCTGGCAGATAGCGCTGGTTTGGTCTCGGGCATGGCCCGTCGATGATAGCGGCCGGGTGTCCTGACCGCGTGCAGGTGGCGAAAACGGGCTTCGTCTACTCGCGCCGAGCGGTGGCGGTGCTGTTATGCTGCGGACACCCCGAGACGCGCTCCCTTTTCCCTAGAGCACCCCGCCCAGGAGAGGTTCACATGCAAACCATCACTCAGCGAGCGAACGTCGCGCGAGTATTGCTGGCGGCGGCAGTAGCGTTGGGATTCACTCAGTCCGCGCCGCAGCAGGGGGGATCGAACTGGCCTGAGTGGCGCGGGCCGTTACGTACCGGAGCTGCTCCGGACACCTCGCCGCCGGTGCAGTGGAGCGAAGATCACAATGTGCGATGGAAGATCCCCGTTCCGGGGCAAGGGTCGGCCTCGCCGGTGATCTGGGGCGATCGGATCTTCGTGACCACGGTGGTCAGCGACGGAGAGAGCAAGGAGCCGCGTATGGGGCTCTACTTCCCCTTCGGCTCACCCCAGAGCATAGATGACGGTCGGTTCCCTGCACCCGGGCCAGGTGATTTGATGGAGCGCGAGAAGGACGTCCATCACTGGCTGGTTTCCGCGCTCGACTTCGACACCGGCCAGGT
>JACZXM010000068.1:0-6964 GCA_022571615.1 Acidobacteriota bacterium
GCGGCCGCACCGTTACGCGGTGGGACACAGCGATCGCAGCGGCGCGGTCATCGAGCCGCTCATCTCCACCCAGTGGTTCGTCCGCACCGAGCTGTTGGCTGCCGCCGCGCTCGAGGCCGCCGAACAGGGCAGGATTCGCTTTCATCCGCAAAACCAGTTCAAGATCTTCCGTGAATGGATGACCAACATCCGTGACTGGTGCATCTCGCGCCAGCTCTGGTGGGGGCACCGTATTCCCGCCTGGTACGACGAGGACGGCGAGATCATCGTGTCGCTGGAGGATCCCGAGGACGCCCAGAACCTACGGCAAGATCCGGATGTGCTCGACACCTGGTTTTCCTCCGCTCTGTTCCCGTTCTCCACCCTAGGGTGGCCCGACGAGACGGATGAGCTGGAGCGTTACTACCCCAACGATCTGCTGGTCACCGGCTACGACATCCTGTTTTTCTGGGTCGCGCGCATGATCATGCTGGGGCTGCGATTCCGCGGTGACGTACCGTTCCGCGACGTTTACCTGCACGGCCTGATTCGCGACGAGCACGGCGTCAAGATGAGCAAGTCGCGCGGCAACGGGGTGGACCCGATCGAGCTCATCGACGAGTTTGGCGCCGACGCGGTGCGCTTCACGCTGGTGTCGATGGCGAGCCCGGGAAACGACCTGATCTTCTCGAACGAGCGCATGGCCGGGTATCGGCTGTTTGCCAACAAGCTCTGGAACGCGGCTCGCTTCAGCCTCATGAACCTCGGCGACGCCGACGAGGCGGTCCAGGCTGCCGCCGACGCGGCCGATCCCCGTCCGGGGACGCTGGCCGACCGCTGGATCCTGTCGCGGGCCGCGACCATGGTGCCGTTGCTGGAGCGCGACCTGGGCAAGTACCGCTTCGACGAGGCCGCCCAGCGCCTGTACCGGTTCATCTGGCACGAGTTCTGCGATTGGTACCTGGAGATGGCCAAGGTGGCCCTGAACGGCGGCGACGAACAAACCCGGCGCGCAACCCGCGCCACGCTACTTTCCGTGCTGGAGCTCATCCTGCGGGCCCTGCACCCGATGATGCCCTTCATCACCGAGGAGCTCTGGAGCCGGCTGCCCGGCGACCGTGGGCTGCTGGCGCTGGCACCCTGGGCCGCGGCGCAGGAGGAATGGATCGATCCCGAAACCGAGGTGGCGGTCGATCTGCTTCAGGGCGTGGTGACTGAAGCACGACGGCTGCGAGCCGAAGCGGGAGTGGATCCGCGCCAACGGGTGAACCTGGTACTGGTCGCCGAATCGCAGGAGCGGCGCGAACGTCTCGACACGATGCGGGATTTGATCGGCACGCTGGTGAAGGCAGACAGCGCGCAGGTGTGCGAGCAGGTGGAACAGGTGGAGATGCAGGGCGAACGTGCCAGCGGCGTTAGCGGCGATGTGCAGGTGCTGCTGCCGCTGGCCGGGGTGATCGACCTTGGGCGCCAGAGGGAGCGGTTGGGCAAGACGTTCGGAAAGGTGGGCACAGAGCTCGCACAGCTGGAGGCCCGCCTGGCGAATCGGGGCTTCCTGGCCAAAGCGCCCGAGGCCGTGGTGGCCAAGGCGCGTGATCGGTTGGCCGAGTTGCGGGCGGAGAAAGAGCGGCTCGAGCACCAGCTCGCCGGGTTGGGCTGACCTTGAGCGAGGCCGCCAGTCCTGTCAGCGAGGAGCGAATCGATGTGGCGCGGCTGCGCGAGCTGCTCGCTCAGTGCCGCTTCGGGCGTCGCATCGACGCCTACGATAGCGTCGGCTCCACCAACGATGTGGCGCGATTGCTCGGACGCCAGGGGGCGGCCGACGGCACGTTGGTGATCGCCGAGTACCAGAGCGCCGGTCGCGGCAGGCGAGCCCGGGTGTGGGAATCCGTCGCCGCTGCAGGCCTGTATATGAGCCTGCTGCTACGGCCGCGAGCGATGCACGAGAGCTACCCGGCGGCGCTGCAGCTGCTGGCTGGAGTGGCGCTGGCCGAGACCCTGTCGCCGCTGCTGCCACAGCCCGCAGAGCTGCTGTGGCCGAACGACTGCGTGTGCCTGGGGCAGAAGCTCGCCGGGGTGCTGGTGGAGTCGGAGGCCACTGGGCCGGAGCTCGATTTCCTGGTCTGTGGCATTGGCGTCAACGTCAACCAGGCGCGGGCGGACTTCTCTCCTAGGCTGGGCGCGCTGGCCACCAGCGTGGGGGCATTGGCCGGCCGGCGAATCGACCGCGCGGCGCTGCTGGTGGACTTGCTGTTCGCGCTTGAGGCCTGGGACGAGGTGGCGCGCGGCAGTGGCATCGAGCCTATCATCGGGCGCTGGCTGGAACTGGCGCCGAGCGCCACTGGCTCGGGAGTCGAGGTGGAGACCGACGCCGGGCTCGTGGTGGGCGAATCGGCCGGGCTCTCGGAGCGAGGCTACCTGGTGGTGAATACTGAAAGGGGACTGGTCGAGATCGTGACCGGCGAGCTGGTGCGGGTGCGGAGGCGCCAATGACGACCAAGGCCATCAGGGGAACGCAGGACATCCTGCCCGGACAGGTGGAAATCTGGCAGCGGGTGGAGGAATCCGCCCGCCGGACCTTCGCCCTGTACGGGTTCCAGGAAATGCGGACACCGATCTTCGAGCACACCGCAGTGTTCCTGAAAACCACCGGCGAGAGCACCGACATCGTCCAAAAGCAGATGTACCGGTTCACCGACATGGGTGGCAACGACCTGACACTGCGGCCCGAGGGCACGCCGCCGGTGATCCGAGCCTATCTCGAGCATCAACTCGGCCAGGGGCGCTCGATCGAGCGCTACTACTACATCGGGCCCATGTTCCGGTACGAGAGGCCACAGCAGGGTCGCTACCGCCAGTTCCACCAGATCGGGGTCGAGGTTCTGGGGACGGAGTCCGCCCATCTCGATGCCGAGGTCATCGAGATGGTGATGCGGTGGCTGCGCGATCTCGGGGTTCGCGATCTGCGCCTTCTCATCAACACCGTCGCCGATGAGCCCTCCCGCGTTGCCTACCGCAAGGCACTGGTGCGTGCGCAGGCCGGTCACCTCGATGAGCTGTGCTCGGACTGCCACCGCCGACACCGCGAAAACCCGCTGCGGGTGTTCGATTGCAAGGTGGACACCTGCCAGCCGGTGATCGCGCAGCTGCCGAGCATCCACGACTACCTGTCGGACACCTCGGCCTCGCACTTTGAGCGTCTGCGCGAGGTTCTCGGCAGCTGGGGCATGGACTACGAGATCGACCCGCGAATGGTTCGCGGGTTGGATTACTACCGCGAGACGGTGTTCGAGATCACCTCCGGGGCGCTCGGGGCGCAGGACTCGCTCGTGGGCGGTGGGCGCTACGACGGTCTGGTGGCGCAGATGGGCGGCCGCGAGGTGCCCGGAGTGGGGTTTGCGGCTGGGATCGAGCGCATTGTGCTGGCCATGGGAGGGCAGCCCGAAGCTACTGCCGCGGACGTGTTCGTGGTCGCGTTCGACGACTCCACGGTGTCGGCGGTACACACGATCGTGCACCAGCTGCGCGCGGCCGGCGTGCGGGCGCTGTGCGCCGCCTACGATGGGCGCAGCAAAAAGGCGCAGGGCAGCGCCGCACGGCGCTCGCGGGCACCGTGGCAACTGGTAGTGGGGCCCGACGAGGTACAGAGCGACCGCTACACTCTCCGACGGCTCGCCGATGATCGGCGCCTGGAGTGCTCAGGCGAGGCGCTGGTGAGCACCGCTTTGAGCCTGGCGAACGAGCCGGCCGCGAACCCAACCGGAAGCGAATCGAGAAACGACGGATGAAGCGAACGCATCGTTGTGGAGAGGTATCGAAACAGCATGTCGGCGAAGAGGTCTGCTTGCAGGGATGGGTGTGGCACCGCCGCGACATGGGCGGGTTGATCTTCATCGACCTGCGCGATCGCGCCGGGTTCGTGCAGTGCGTGTTCGACCCCTCGCGTGCGCCCGACTCGCACGCGGTGGCGCACGAGTGGCGCTCCGAGTACGTCGTGCAGATCGAGGGCAAGGTCGTCGAGCGCACCCCCGAGAACGTGAACCCGAATCTGCCCAACGGTGACATCGAGGTGCAGGTGCTGAGCGGCGAGCTGCTGGCCCTGGCCGAGACCCCCTCGTTCGTCATCGAGGAGGATTCGCGAGCCTCCGAGGACCTGCGGCTCAAGCAGCGCTTTCTGGATCTTCGCCGGCCGCCGCTGCAACGGGCGCTGCGGCTGCGGCACGAGCTCGGTTTGGCGGCGCGCAATCTGCTCGATGAGCACGGCTTCTACGAGATCGAGACCCCGATGCTGACCCGCTCCACCCCGGAGGGGGCGCGTGACTACCTGGTACCGAGCCGGATTCACCCAGGCAAGTTCTACGCCCTGCCGCAGAGCCCGCAGCTGTTCAAGCAGCTGCTCATGATCTCCGGTTACGACCGCTACTTTCAGATCGCGCGCTGCTTTCGCGACGAGGATCTGCGATCCGACCGCCAGCCCGAGTTCACCCAGATCGACATAGAGATGAGCTTCGTGACCGCAGCCGACGTGCGCCAGGTTACCGAGACGCTGGTTGAGCGCCTACTGGAGGTGAGCGGCCACTCGGGTCAGGTGCGGTTCGGCGAGCTCAGCTTCCCGGAAGCGATCGACCGGTACGGTTCCGACCGGCCCGATCTCCGCATCCGACAGGAGCTGTGCGACGTCACCGAGGCATTCGTCGATAGCGGTTTTCGTGCCTTCGCGCAGGCGGCCGCCCTTGAGGGGAACGCCATCAAGGCGCTGCGGGTTCCCGGTGGCGGAGCGTGGGGGAGGACGCGCTTTGACAAGCTCACCGACGAGGCCAAGAAGGCCGGTGCCAAGGGGTTGGTCTGGATCAAGCTGAACGACGGCGCGTTTACCTCGCCGGTGGCCAAGTTCCTGGGCGATGCGGCGCTCCAGGATCTCGCCACTCGCACCGGAGCCCTCGACGGCGACGCGATCTTGCTGGTGGCTGACGAGTGGGAGGTGGCGGCCACCAGTCTGGGAGTGCTGCGCTCACAACTGGCTGCCTCCGAAGGGTGGATCGGCGACGGAATGCAATTTGTTTGGGTGACGGAGTTTCCGCTCCTGAAGCGCTCTGACGAGCATGGCCGCTACGTGGCACGTCACCATCCGTTCACCAATCCGGTGCCCGAGGACCTGGATCTGTTGGAACAGGATCCTCTGGCTGTTCGTGCGCAATCCTATGATTTGGTGCTCAACGGCGTCGAGCTCGGAGGCGGAAGCATCCGTATCCACCGCGCCGACGTGCAGGAGCGCGTGTTTCGCGCCATGGGCATCGAGGCGCAGGAAGCGAGCGAGAAATTTGGCTTTCTGTTGCGCGCCCTTACGTTCGGAGCCCCCCCTCACGGTGGCATTGCACTGGGGTTCGATCGTATTGTGATGATGATGGCCGGACTCAAGAGCTTGCGCGACGTCATTGCCTTCCCCAAAACGACCAGTGCTGCCGACCTGATGATGGAAGCACCGGGCGACGCGACCCCCGACCAGCTCGAGGATCTGCACATCGCGGTGCGGGTGCAGACCGAGGTGGGCGCCGATCCGCCGGACGAGGGCGTATGAGCCAGGGCAAGCTCCGCTCCGCGCCGGGCCGAAGCATAGGATTGGGAGAGGCCGAGACTCAGGTACTGTTCGGGGTCCACGACGAGAACCTGCAGTTGCTCGAGCGCGAGCTCGGGGTACAGATCTCCGCCCGCCACCAGGAGGTCTTTCTGGAGGGCGACGAGGAGGCGGTGGATGCCGCCGCCCGCATCCTTACCGAGCTCGGCCGCCTGGTGTCGCGCGGCTACCCGATCAAACAGGCCGAGATCCTGACCGCGATCCACGTGGCCACCGACAACCCTGCCGTGTCGCTGGAGCGGTTCTTCACCGACACCGAGATCCGCACCGCCAAGGGCCGCTTCGTGCGCCCCAAGGGACCCAACCAGAAGCTGTATGTGGAGGCCATTCGCTCGCACGACATCGTCTTTGCCGTCGGACCCGCCGGCACCGGCAAGACGTTTCTGGCGATGGCCATGGCGATCTCCGCCCTCAACGAGCGACGGGTGCGCCGGATCATCCTCGCTCGTCCTGCCATCGAAGCGGGCGAGAAGCTCGGCTTCTTGCCTGGCGACATGATCGAGAAAGTGAATCCCTACCTGCGGCCGCTGTACGATGCGCTGTACGCGCTGGTGGATTTCGATCAGGTGGACCGGTTGCTGGAGCGCGGCAAGATCGAGATCGCTCCGATCGCCTTCATGCGCGGCAGGACGCTCTCGGACGCGTTCGTGATCCTGGATGAGGCGCAAAACACCACTCCCGAGCAGATGAAGATGTTCCTCACCCGCCTGGGGCTCAACTCCAGGGCGGTCATCAACGGCGACGTGACCCAAATCGATCTGCACCCCGGGCAGCAATCCGGGCTCATCGAGGCGCGGCGGATTCTGGCCGGGATCGAGGGCATCGCCCACGTCTGCTTCGACGAGCGTGATGTGGTGCGCCACGACCTGGTCAGGAAGATCGTCTCCGCCTACGAGCGACACGAGGCCGGGCACCCGCGGCCTGAGAGACGCCCAGCGGCCGGACGACGAGGTGATGACGAGCAACCGTAAGCGCCCGCGCTCCGACAAGAGCACGCTCGATCTGCTGCTCGACAACGAGCACCTGTGGTCGGTGATCGCCGTCTTGGCAATCGTCCTGATCATCGGCGGCCAGCTCGCCGCCCGCAGCTACGACTACCTGGTGGGCGATATCGTCGATGCCGACATCATCGCGCCGATCGAGTTGCGGGTTCCCGACACCGAGACCACCCAGCAGCGACGCGAGGAGGCCATCGCCGCGGTGCTCGACGTGTACGACTTCGATCCTTTCGCCTGGCGCGCATCGGTGGGTTCGCTCAACTCGCTGTTTGCCTGGGGGCGCAGCGAGCTGGAGGTGGCCATGGTGCCCGACACGGCCGAAGGTGCCGCCGAGTCCGCGGCCGTGACCCAG
>JACZXM010000068.1:6974-9743 GCA_022571615.1 Acidobacteriota bacterium
CAGGGCGACCAGGGGGCCGAGCCGCCAGCTCTCGCTGCTCCCGCCTGGGTGGAGCTGCCAGAGCCGCGACAGACACAGCTCCAGGAGGAGGCCGATCGCATCGCTGGGCTGAAGCTGCCCGAGAGGTTCGTACCGGAGCTTTGGGACCAGGGGTTTCGGGCCGAGACCGAGCTCGCGGCCGAGGCGGCGCTGCGCAACCAGGTGCAGCGCTCGATGCTCGGAACCGCCGATGTGCTCGCCCTCGATGGGCGCCGATCGATCACGGTGCGCGACATCGCCAACCAGCAGGAGCGGACGCTCACCGATCTGAGCAGCATCGCCGGCTTGGACATCGCCCAAAAACGCATGCGGATGGAGATCGAGGAGGATCTGGATCTGAATGCCCCCCAGCAGGACGCCCTGGTATCGCTGCTGGGCTTGCTGCTGCGCCCCAACCTGACCTACAACAGTAACGAGACTCTTGCACGCAAGGCCCTGGCGGCCGACAGCGTCGCCCCGGTGTTCTATCAAGTCAAGCGCGGCCGGGTGATCGTGCGCGAGGGCGATGCGGTCACGCTACAGGGGGTGCGCGAGCTCGAAGCGTTGCGCGCGCAGTGGGTCGGAGGCGGGTCGCGAACGGCGATCTGGGGCATCGCGCTGCTGGTGGCGGCCGCGATCCTATCGCTGTGGCGGTACGTTGAGCACCATCGCCGCCGGCAGCGGTTCCAGCGCGTGCGCCGGCTCCACCATCTCGTGCTGCTGGTGCTGGTGGCTTCGGTGCTGATAACCCGGTTCCTGCTGTTCGTCGGCGATGCCATCGCCGGTGCCGTGCCGGCGCCACCCTACAACGTCGCGAGCGCCTACTGGTTCGCGGTGCCCTACGCCGTGGGTGCTCTGGTGATCATGCTGCTAGCCGACGCGCAAGTGGCCTGGGTGTACGCGGCGGTGCAGACCGTGGTATTGGGGGCGATGACGGGCGATGTCGGCATCGCCATGTATTCGATGCTCGGCTCCTTCGCCGCCATCTACGGAATGAGCCGCTTCTCGCAGCGCACCCAGCTTCTGCGCACGGGCTTCACGGTGGGGGCAATGAACATCGTCGTGGTCAACGGGCTGGCGCTGATGGCCGAGCCGGCCCAGCCCTGGACCGGAACCCTGTTCGAATCGCTCCTGGCGCTGTTCGGTGGTCTGCAGGTGGCGCTGCTGGCGGCCGCCATGCTGCCGCCGCTCGAGCACGTATTCAACACCCTCACCGATGTCAAGCTTCTGGAGCTTTCCAACATGAACCTGCCGCTGCTCAAGCAGCTGGCGGTGGCAGCTCCCGGTACCTACCAGCACAGCGTGGTCGTCGGCACGCTGGCCGAGAAAGCCGCCGAGGCGATCGGTGCCAACTCGCTCTTTACGCGGATTGCCGCCTACTACCACGACATTGGCAAGATGTCGCAGCCGGAATACTTCATCGAGAACCAGATGGAAAAGCGCAACCCGCACGAGCGGCTGGCTCCGCATATGAGCGCGCTGATCCTGCTGCGGCACGTCAAGGACGGCCTCGCGATGGCCCAGGAGAAGAGGCTGCCGCAGCCGCTGGTCGATATTATCCGTCAGCACCACGGCACCCGCCTGATGCGATACTTTTATGACAAGGCCAGAAAGCAGCAGGATCCCAAGACCGGAACCGTGAACGAGCAGGAGTTCCGCTATCCGGGGCCCAAGCCGCAGACCAAGGAGGCGGCGCTGATCATGCTCGCCGACGGGGTGGAGGCTATGTCACGCCTGATCGAGGAGCCAACGCCGCTGAACCTACGCCAGATGATCCACAAGAACTCGCGCCTGATTCTGGAGGACGAGCAGCTCGACGAGTGCGACATAACGTTCTCGGATCTGGCCAAGGTCGAGGCCGCCTTCCTGTCAGTGCTCACGAGCATGCACCACCATCGGATCGAGTACCCGGAGCAATCGGCCACGGAGATCGAGCCGCGCACCTCCGTTGCGCACACTTGAGAATCATCAGTCGCAATCTCCAGGAGCGCCCGGTGCTAGCGCCCGAGTGCCTGGGCGCCGTCGCTGAGACGGCGCGATCGCACGCGCACCATCTCCAGGGTGTAGTGGGCTTTGCGTTCGTTCACGAGGCGATGATGAGCGAGCTGCACGGTCGTTTCATGGAAGATCCGACCACCACCGACGTGTTGTCGTTTCCGGATGAGCTCGACGATATCGCAGGGGTCGTGCCAGGCTCTGTCGATGCGGACCCGGAGCCTCGGTACTGGGGCGATATCTTCATCTGCACCGATCAGGCGCTGCGTCAGGCCAGCGCCCTGGGGCATCCGTATCCGTACGAGCTCATGGTGCTGGCGCTGCATGGGGTGTTGCATCTGCTGGGCTATGACGATCACACGCCTGCGGGCAGGAGCCGAATGCGACGCACCGAGAACCGAGTACTCGCCAGGCTGAATCCCGGGCGAACGCCGGTGCACCGGTCAACGAACGCTCGCGCATCCCAACAGAGGAGGCCCCGAGGAAGTGTCTAGCTCTGAATTCTGGTTCGGTCTGATTTTGTCGGCGGTGGTGGTGGTGGTCTCCCTCGCGCCATGGCCTGTGCCTGAGCAGGTGGGCCGCGGCGATGGGCGGGGACCCGTTGAGTGCTGGTGCGCCTCCAATTCTTGGTTCCGGAGCGCGCGCCACGGAGAGGCGGGCCGAGCCCAGGGATAAGGGGGTGATGGCCGAAGGGAGGGTCTGCTTCGACGCTGTGTTGGGAGGGGTCGTGGGCCGGCCCGGATAGGTCGACCCGTT
>JACZXM010000069.1 GCA_022571615.1 Acidobacteriota bacterium
AGGGACGACAGGGGAGAAACCATTCCGATCCTTACGGGCGCGCGGCTTACTGGGCGTGCCGGTGCGTGGAACATCGGTTCGCTCGGCATCGTCACGGATCGCAATCAGGGCGTGCCCGAGAAGGGCATGGGGGTGCTGCGCATCTCGCGCAATCTCGGTGAGGAATCGTCGATCGGAATGATCGCCACCGCAGGGCGTCCGCTGCTGGCCGGTCAGGCCTCGACCTTTGGCTTGGATCTCAAGCTCTCAGACAGCACGGCATTTGGCGACAAGGAGGGCTTCAACCTATGGACCTATGCGCTCGGTTCCAGCAGTGATGGTAGCTCTGGCGATGGGCGAGCCTACGGCATGCACGGTGAGATCAACACGCGCAACTGGGTGCACCGTTTTGCGGCGCATGCGGTTGAGAAGGACTTCAACCCCGAGCTCGGCTTTGTGCGGCGCACGGGAACGCGCTCTTTTGAAGTGATGACCCGCTATTCATGGCATGGCGAAGGTCACGCCATCCGCCGGCTGTCTTTTCGCACAGCACCCAGTGTCACGACCTTGGAGAATGGTGAGATCGACAGTTGGGAAATCCCGTTGCGCTGGTTCGGGATCGAGTTCGAAAGCGGCGATGAGATCGAGTTCGATGTCCAGGGGGTCGTGGTGTCGACGCGCGTCGCCAGCCTCAGGCACGTCGACTGGCAGCAGGTGAGCCCCAACTTCTTTGTGGTGTTTCCGGTAGGAGTGCTGGAGCCGGCGCCGCAGCAGATCGTGGTGGTAAGCCGCGCCGACACCCCGGCGGCCTCGGCCGACATCCAGCGACAGATCGTGGAGCGATTCTCCAATGTCTCGGTGATGGACCTGGCCGTTGTTCTCGGAACGGTCAAGCAGGTGCTCGGCCGCGTCAGCCTGGCGGTTCGGTTCATGGCATCGTTTAGCCTCCTGGCGGGGCTGGCGGTGCTGGTCGTCTCGGTCCTGGGGAGTCGCTACCAGCGGCTGCGCGAGAGCGTTTTGTTGCGTACGTTGGGTGCTTCGCGAGCGCAGATTCTGCAGATCAGTGCGGTCGAGTACCTGGTGCTGGGTTCGCTGGCCGCGATGACGGGACTGCTGCTGGCCGTGGCCGGCGCCTGGGCGCTGACGCGATTCGTCTTCGACACCCCGCTCATTGTCGCCGGGCCGGCGCTGCCGGCGATCTTCATCGCGGTAACCGGCCTGACGGTCGCCATCGGGATGGCCGGAAGCCGCGGAGTGACGACCCGCCCGCCGCTAGAGGTTCTGCGCACAGAGTCTTGATCCATTGGCAGGCCGCGGTGGAACGTGGGCAGCTGGAGGTTGGCGCAGCAGGAGGGATCGGGCGCACGTCCCGGCACTGTGGCCGACTGGTGCAGAGAACTCGACGATCTGCGACCAGCAGAATGGACGTGCGCCCAATCCCTCCTGCTGTGTTCCCTCGGTCTCATCCGAAGGTGCGTCAGGGAGCCGGTCCATCGAGCTCCCAGATCGCAATCTGGTCGAATTGACGGACCCGTTCCAGCCGCCCCGTGCGGAGCATGCGGTCCTCTAGGTCAGGCGGGTTTCGACCGCCGACGAGGATCAGGTAGCGCACGCCGAGGGCCGCTAGCTCGTTGAGCGACCGGGGTTGTGGGAAGGTTCGATTGAGGCGCTCGAGCCGGGCGCGCACGGCTTCCGAGCGCCACCCCGAGTAGCCCACCAACAGCTTCTTCCAGTGAAAGACACTCTGGAGTAGCTGACGCGAGTGCGCCGTGAGGTTGTCAACTTGGATAGGGAGCTCGAGGATGGCGAAATCGCCCGGCTGTCCTGCGAGCCATGCGCTCACCGCGTCGGGCCGGCCGCTGACGGTGGCCGTGGACAACGGGGCGAAGGTCGCCTCGAACGCAAACAGCAAGGTCGCCGCTGCCAGCAGCGTCCCGGCGACGGTGGCGGAGAGCCGACGTCGGAGGGCCGCCACGCCGAACGCCGACAGCATCGTCAGCCCCAGCAGGCCGGGCAACACGAAACGGCTCGGGACCCGGATCAATCGGATTCCGGGCAGCATCGCCAGCCAGTCGTACACCCTCCAAGGCGGGCCGAGGGCGAGCAGCAGACAAACGACGAGCAGCACCCCCCATGCCACGGCGTCCCCGGGTCTCGGTTGCACGGCACTCGGTTGGCGCCGGCGCAGCGCGGCGAGCGCAGCCAGCGCCAACAGGATCCAGCCGGGAAACAAGTGAGCCCGAAGCCGGCCACCGGTCAGTGCCGAGGGCCAGCCCCAACGCTCCTCAAGCCAGATGTCGAACCGTGAGCCCCCCGTGAGCAGGTCGCGGGCGCGCGCCGAGCCCTCCAGCAGCACCTCGGGGCTGTCGCCGCGCTCCCCAACGAGCCGGTCGTGGACCAGAAGGTAGGGATAGAAGATCGGCACCAGGACGATCGCCACCAGCAGACCGAAGGTCGCCAGTCCGCGCCACAGCCAGGACTCTCGCCACTGACCGCTCCGCAGTGCATACACCCCGATGAGGACGAGAGCGATCAACGCCGCGAACACCGCCGCGTGGGAACCGGTCAGAGCGTGGAGAATGAAGAAAAGCGCGGCAATCAGAGCCCAGCGTACGGTGCGGCGCTCGAGCCAGAGCACCAGTCCGAGGGCGAGCCACGGTGCCCAGTGGTCGCCGAAGTACTGGATCTGCAGGTGGCGTGCGAAGTGGGCCGGGTTGAAGATGAATGCCACCGCTCCGACCACGGCGGCCAAATCCGAGCCGGTCACATGCCGCGCCAACAAGAAGGCGCCGGTGCCGCCGATGACCATCGACAACAAGATAAGGACGTTGATCGCCAGGGTCGGGTTGTACGACAGCCACAGCACCGGCAGCACCAACAGGCTGTGAGAGAGCGACATGTCCGAGTACGCGAACGTATAGCGCTCGGGCCAGAACATGTTCGTGTGGTGCAGGCTGAGCGGGTCGGTCGTGAGCGCGTGCGCGCCCCACAAGACGACGTACGTGTTGAAGTGAAAGTCGTTGTTGAACGGACCGGCGAGCGACAGGTGCGCGGGATCCGAAGCCAAGGGCCAAGTGGCAGCGATCGCCAGCACGCACAACAGCCCCACGACGGCGGCAACGATGGCTGAGGAATGGCGATTCATGGGCTCCGGAGAGCATACCGCCAGGGCCTACTAGGGGTGCTGATGGCCGCTGTTGGCCGCAGCTGGCCGAGGGTGCCGGGTGAGACCTGGCCGATTCTGGCCGGATCTGGCCGCTCATGACCACTTTGCCGCTCGGCGTGGTTTGCTCCCGTGCAGCCGGCGGCCGTATGCTCGCCCCCAGCGCTCGGAGCAAAGAGGGCACGCACCAAGTACTCCAATCCAAAAGGATTGGAGTACAGAGCCTGGGATGGCGTGAGGCAGGAATGAAGAACTCGAAGCTGTACCTTTCAATACTCGTCGCGCTCGCGTTGCTGATGGTGGCGGTGCCCCCGGGGCGCGCTCAAGCGCCGGATCGCGAGCCGATGTTTCTCGAGATCAACGACCTGGTCACTGCATCCGGCAAAGGCGATGTTCTGATTCGCCTGCGGCTAAAGAAGAAGCGCTACAAGCTGACCGCGGTGTCGATGGGGGTTCGGCTCACCCCCAAGGCCATCACCTCGAACAAATTCTGCGAGAAGATCGCCATTGCCAACGCCCACAACGTCGTGACCTACGATGTGTGGAACGGCAGGATCGATGTCATCGAGCACGAATCGTTCGGGGAGATTGCCGATGTCCAGTACGACTGGGACTGCAATCTCATCATTGCCGACATGGGACAGAGCGCGGTCGGCCACAGCCCCCGGGACGGCCACCTGTGGCTGTACACGCCCGAAGGCGAGCTCATCGAGATCGGTTGGCGCCACAAGTGGTCCAACCCCGCGTTCCTCGACATGGACGAGTGGGGCACGCTCTACGTCGTGGACAAGGAGGCCGGCCCCAAGATCCCCGGCAGCGGTGGCTGGCACTACGACGCGATCTACAAGCTGGGGGCGCCCAAGTACACCGCCGCGATCAAGAAGTTCGGCAAACGGGGGCTCGACGTCAGCTCGTTCGTTCACCACCCGTCCGGGAAGTTCTTCATCGGCAATCAGGACGAGCTGTTGATTCTCGAGGACGACGAGCTATCCAGTCCCTGCGGAGGAGCGACGTTTGATCGCATCAACGGCCTGGCGCTCAACTCGGATCTGCAGGTGTTCCTGCTGGACGGTTTCGACATCTTCGGCGGATCGACCCTGTACGGCGTCGACGAGAAATGCAATCTGACGCCGATCGAGGATGGGCGTAAGCTGCAGGGATCGCAGGGGCTGACGGCAGGGCTGCCGGGGCGCTAGCAGGCCCATCACACTTTCACCACGGCCTGCTGGGTTCCGCGGTTCGCGTGTACCATCGAGTGCATGCGAACCGTCGCTGTCGTCACTACCTCGCGGGCCGACTACGGACACCTGTACTGGGTGCTTCGGGGGCTCGATGCCCACTCGGGAATCGAGCTGCGCCTGATCGTGCTGGGAGCCCATCTGGCCCCTGAGTTCGGTCGCACCATGGAGCGGATCGAAGACGACGGGTTCACGGTGCACGAGCGCGTGGAGTGCCTGCTGAGCTCTGATACCGACGTCGGCATGGCCAAGACGATCGGAGTCGCGATTCTCGGGCTGGCGGACGCCCTCGATCGGATGCGCCCGGATCTGTTGTTGCTGATTGCCGACCGCTACGAGCTGCTCGCCCCGGCGTCGGCTGCGCTGGCGCTGCGCATTCCGATCGCGCATATCGAGGGCGGTGAGGTGAGCGAGGGAGCCATCGACCACGCCGTGCGCAACGCCCTGACGATGATGAGCCACGTGCATTTCACCCCGACCCAGACGTCGCGCCGTCGGGTGCTGGAGATGGGAGAGGAGGAATGGCGCGTGCACTGTAGCGGGGCACCTTCGCTGGACCACCTTCGTCGCAGCAACTTGCTCGAGCCCGGGCAAGTACGCGAGCGGCTCGACCTGGCCGCGGATTCGCCCCCGGTCATCGTCGCCTACCATCCGGTCACGCTGGCCCGCGATACCACACGCGAAGCGGACGCGGTGTTCTCCGCCCTGGAACGAGTCCGTCGTCCGATCGTGTTCTGCTTTCCCAACGCCGATGCCGGCTCCCGGGCGCTGATCGAACGCGCCACCGCGTTCTGCAAGCACAGAGACAACGCCACCCTGCACATCAACCTCGACTCGGTGCTGTTCTGGAGCCTGCTCCGTATCGGCGGGGTCATGGTCGGTAACTCCTCGAGTGGCATCATGGAAGCGCCCGCGCTCGAGCTGCCGGTGGTCAATATCGGCATGCGCCAGCGCGGCCGTGAGCGGGCCCGCAACATCATCGACGTGGAGCCCCAATCGGAGCGGATCGTGGCAGCTGTGCGGCGCGCGCTCGAGCCTTCTTTCCGCGCCCGGCTCGCCGGTATGGATAATCCCTACGGCGATGGCCGCGCCGCCGAGCGCATCGTCGAGACACTGGCCACGGTGCCGCTTGGTGAGCAGTTGCTTCTCAAGCGCACTGTCGCCATGGAACGGATGCAGTGACGCGGCTGCCAGGTCGACGCGGTGCTACTGCGGGGGCGGAAATCGGCCCTCCGGATCGCTGAACAACTCCGCCGGTAGCTCGTCGTAGACCTGGATGTTCCAGTCCGCGTCGCGACCCTTGCCGGTAGCGAGCAGGATGTCGCCGAATCGCTGCCAGTCGGCCCACGGGCGGGTGAACCCGGGCTCCGTGTCGTCGCGGTCGGCGAAATAGCTCCACTGTTCGACCAGGCCGCTGTCTCGGGCCACGTACACCAGGTACTTGTTCTGGGGCGTGACCCCGACTTCCTCGAAGGTGAGCTCGAGAATGTCGGCCTGCCGATCGTCGGCCATCAAGTCCTCGCCCACGTACTTCAGGTTCACACCGGGATCGAGCAGCTTGTAGGGCATGAACATCCAGTACGAGTCGTTGACCCAGTTGCGCCAGCCACCTTCGAGAGCCTCGGCGAGCTCGTCGCCGGAGAGCTCCTGGCCGGCCCGCCACACGCGTCCCTGGCGCGTGTTGAGGTTCATCAGGACCAACGTCGCGGGCCCACGATCGCTCTCGTCGGTCTGGATCCGGATATTCCCCGTCCACTTGTCCCACACGTGTTGCCGACCGCCGAAGAAACTCCAGCTCACGTAACGGGTACTGTCCCATGCCTGCCGCCCGCCCATGGCTTCGAGCACCGATTCGGCGATGCCGCGAGCTTGGTCGTCGGTCTGTGGGGCAGACAGCACGGGCGACGGTGTCAAGAACACCGCAACCGAGGCCAACAGAAAGTACGCGACACATTCACGCAGGCACTTCACGGCGAGTCTCCGGGTGAGTTCGGAAGGGCAGGCTGGTGCAGCAACCGGTCCACCACTTGAACCAGCTCCTGGGCGATCAGGGTATGTCCGACGTGGTGCGGATGGCAACCGTCGCTGGTGACATACAGGGATTGGCGCTCCTGTAGCGCGCGAGCACCGTAGCGGGTTCGATACCCCTGTACGATCTGGGGCAGTAGCTCTCCCGATCGCACTGCCTCGATCTTGTCGGAGAACAGAGCGCGGACATCGACGCTGGGGACCCGCTGCTCGGCAGCTACGTTGCGCAGAGCCGCCGCGTAGGTGCGCACGCCGGTACATACCGACAAGAGAACGCTCCGCGCGCCCCGTTGAGCCGATTCGCGGATGAGGCGACGCAGGTTGTCCTCGAACTCGGCCAGCGACACGGCGGGTACCAGAGTGGGCGCTTCCTTCGCCGCGATCGGGTCTCGGAGCGTGAAGATCGCCTTGCGCAGCAGTCGGTAGGTGCGGAGCTTCAGGAGCCCGAACCGGACGCCGGCCAGGGCGCTGTCATCCCGATCCAGGACGACGGCCGTGGGCACAAGAACCAGCCGCGCGTCGTTGGCCCCGAAGCTGAAGATAAGCACGTCGGGATCGAGCTCGAGCGCATAGTGCTCCAGGACGCCGATACCGTGGCGGCTGTTGTAGCCGGGCATCCCGAGGTTGAGGACCTCGAATCGTCGCCGTGGGTAGCGCTCCCCGAGCAGGCCCTCGAGCACTCTTTGGTAGGTGTGATCGGCATCAACGCCCCAGCCGAAGGTGCTGGAGTCGCCGAGGGTCACGATGCGGATCACCCCGGGGGCCTTGGGGCGCAGCTCTCGATCGCGGAAGCCGGCGCGGTTGGAGGTGAGTTCAAAGGTAATCTTGTGCTGTACCTCGATCTCGTTGAACGGATTGACGACCTGCACTTCGATCCCGGGCTTGAGCTTGTACTGGATGTAGCGGGCTTCCTCGAAGTGGTACAGCCACGCGACCTCTTCTGCTTCGATGGGCTTGCCCCCGGAACGGCGCAGCTTCGTCTGCCGGTCGCGCACCCAGTTCTCATCGGCGAGAAGCCACACGGGCACCGCGATCTTGGCGTTCTTGTTGCGCGCCAGGTCGGTGTCGAGCCCGGTGATCGCGAGCACGAGCTCGGCCACCAGCAGGAACACCAGAGGCGCCCCGACGATCAGCAGTGCGCGCTCCGCGACAATCCCGAGACGGCTTCGTGATGGCATGAAGTGGTCCCCGCAGACAGAGAAGGAGTGTCCAGTTTGCCACGCCACGGCGGGCCGCACCGAGTGCCATGTCGAGGCGGCGCGGGTCCGCTACACTGAAGGGCGCTGGTTCCCTCCGACTCCCTCTCCGAGCCTCTCCGTGACCGCTGCTTCGCCTTCAAGGCCTACGCCTACCCTGTTCCAGATGTCGGCGCCTCTGGTGGTGTCGTTCCTCATGCGCGCGGCCTTCACGTTCGTGGATACCGCCTACGCGGCGACAATCGGCGACGCGGCGGTGGCCGCGATCGGCCTGACGGTGCCGTTCGAGTTCTTGATGATCGCGATCTGGGTGGGGCTATCTACCGGCCTCACCGCAGCGCTCGCGCGCGCCATGGGGTCGGGAGAGGGCCGCAAGATCGAGCAGTACTTGGGCGCGGCCTGGATGATGGTCCGGATCATCTCGCCATTCTTCTTCCTGATCGGCGTGGTGATCTGGTTCGCCGCCCCGCAGGGTAGCCTCAGCGACGAGGTCTACCGTAGCTTCCGGACCTACGCCACAGTGCTGATCGCCGGCTCCGCGTTCACCTCTTTCTGGTCGATAATCCCCGATTCGATCGTCAAGGCGCACCACGACACGCGCTCCACCATGTGGGCTGGTATCTGGTCGAACCTCATCAACGTCTCGCTCAACACTCTCTTCCTGTTCGTCTTCCACTGGGGAATCTTCGGGATCGCACTCTCGACCGGGATCGGAAGGATAGGGGGGCTTGTCTACGCGATCGGCCGCGCGCGCCAGCACGAGGCACGGCGGCTCGCCGCCGGCGAGCACAACCTCGCAGGGCTCGATCCACATCCGTATCGGACGCAGCTCTCGCTGGCGGTGCCGGCGGGGTTGACCTTCGTTCTCTCGTCGGTCGAGTTGGCGGTCGTCAATACACTGCTGACAACGCTCGCTTACCCCACCGCGGCGATCGCCGCCTACTCGATCTACCACCGCGTGGCGATGTTCGCGCTCACTCCGATCATCGCGGTCTCGGTCGCGATGCTGCCGTTTGTGGGAAGCCTGGTCGGGCACCGAGACTGGGGCGGGGTACGCAAGGCGATGCGGGGTTCCATGCTTGCGTCGGGGTTCTACTCGGTCCTGTTCGTCGGTCCGATCATGTGGCTGACTGGGTCCTGGCTCGCCACCGCTTTGGCGGAATCCGAGATCACCGCGCAGTACGCCCGGTTCGCTCTGTTCGTCGTCCCACTGGCGTGCCTGTTCTCTGCTCCGTTTTTCCTTTGCCGGCCGATCTTCGAGGCCATGGGGCAGGGCAAGCCCGGCTTGATCATGGCCACCATCCGCACTCTGATCCTGCTGGTGCCGTTCTGCTGGCTCGGCATCCGCGCTGCCGATCGCCTGGGGCAGCCGCAAGTGTACGGTCTGGTGGTGGGGCTTTTAGCGGTCAGCGCGATCTCCTCGGGCGTGTTCATGGTCTGGCTGCGTGCGGCGCTGCGCGTACCCGGCCTTAGAGCCGAGATCGGTAACCAGGTGGCCGAGACTGCGGCGACCCCCGAGTAGCGCTGCCGATGCCGGCGTGTGCACCATTTCATCGAGCCGATCCGCCGCCGGTTTGCACATACTTTCACCGAGACGCGCAGACACCGGCCTGTTGACTCTTCACCGAGACGAATCGAGATGAACGAACCCGAGCTCAAAGAGTTTCCGCGCACCTTCCTGCCCGAGCACCTCGACCTCGGTGACTGGGGCAGCGTGGAGCCGTGGTTCCGCGAGCTGCTCGAACACCCGATCGAGTCCGTGCCAGAGCTGGAACGCTGGTTGCTGGACTGGAGCGAGTTGCAGGCCTGCCTGTCCGAGGAGCGAACTCGTCGCTACATCGCGATGACGGTCAACACCGAGGACAAGAAAGCGGAGCGCGCTTACCTGGACATGATCGAGCTCTTCATGCCCGAGGCCAAGCCCTGGCTCCACAAGCTGAACGAGAAATACGTGGTGTGCCCGGTGCGCTCGCAGCTCGATCCGGCGCGGTACGCCGTGCTCGACCGGGACATCGAAGCCCAGATCGAGCTATTCCGGCAGGAGAACATCGAGCTTCAGACCCAGGCCAGCGTGCTCAGCCAGCAGTATCAGAAGGTCACCGGTGCGATG
>JACZXM010000070.1 GCA_022571615.1 Acidobacteriota bacterium
CGGGGACGATGGTCCGTTCAAGGACCTGCGATCTGGCGTTGGAAAGACTGGATCGACCGCCGCTTCATGGACAAGTTCAATCAGCTCCCCGACATGGAGCTGGAACACGAAGCGGGCTCGGCGGACGCCGATTCGCCGACCCTGGAGGTCATCGCTGCGGCCCCCATGCGGTGCGGCGGATGCGGCTCCAAGGTCGGCGCCGGCGTTCTGGAGCGCGTACTGGCGCGCCTCGATCCGGTGCGCCGTGACGATGTCATCGTCGGATTGGATGCACCCGACGATGCCGCGGTCATCGAGGTACCCGAGGGCCACATGCTGGTGCAGACGGTCGATCAGTTCCGTGCCTTCCTGGACGATCCCTTCATTTTCGGCAAGGTGACCGCCAACCACGCCCTGGGCGATATCTACGCCATGGGCGCGGAGCCACAAACGGCAATGGCGATGGTCACGGTCCCCTATGCCGCCGAGGACAAGATGGAAGAGGACATCTTCCAGCTCCTGGCCGGGGCGCTGGAGGTGTTTCGGGAGGCCGGCACGGCGCTGGTCGGGGGCCACACTTCCGAGGGCGCCGAGATGACGCTCGGGTTCGCGCTCAGCGGGTTGGTCGATCGCGACAAGCTGCTGCGCAAGGCGGGGATGCAGCCCGGCGATGCACTTATCCTCACCAAACCGGTCGGGACCGGGGCGCTGTTCGCAGCCCACATGCGCCGCAAGGCCAAGGGCCGCTGGATCGAATCGGCGCTGCGCTCGATGCTGCGCTCCAACCGGCGGGCCGCGGAATGCTTGCGCCACCACTCAGCCACCGCGATGACCGACGTTACCGGGTTCGGCCTGCTGGGGCATTTGGTGGAAATGTTGCGCGCGTCCGGCGTCGCGGCCGAGGTGAAGCTTGCTAGCATCCCCGTGCTCGACGGCGCGCTGGAGGTCGTCGGCGCGGGGATCTTCTCCTCGCTCCAGCCCCACAACGTGCGCCTGCGCCGCGCCATCTGCAACGTCGAGGAGGCGGCCGCGCACGCGCGCTACCCGCTGCTGTTCGACCCTCAAACCGCGGGCGGCTTGTTGGCGAGCGTGCCGGCAGGCGATTGTGCCGGTTGCCTCGAGAAGCTGCGCGCTAGCGGCTACGATGCCGCTTGCGTCGGATCCGTTGTCCCGGCCTCCGCCGCTGAGCGGGTCACGCTGATTGTGTGATCGCGGCGAGCCGCGACGCGTTCGTAGCAGTACTTTGGTCGCGGTCATAGCTGCATGTGGTTCAAATATATGCAACCAAACTACCGTTTGGCCCCGGGCACGGCACTTTGCACTGACCGCACAGGATCGGGATGGCGCGCTCTCTCCTCGGCAGGCGCGGTAACCTAGCGGGACTCCTCAACTCCTGACAGGTTTCTGATGAACCCGTGGCTCCTTGGGTGCGGACGAGAGCAACTACATCGACAGGTACTGGGAGGATTTGGCACAGGTCGCGGACGACGTGCTGGGTGAGCCAGACGATTGGCTGTTCCCTTCGGGAGGTTCTTGATGAACGGCAGATCGGGTTACGGGTCGGATCGAGGTTGGGTGTGGAGTGTCTTCCTCGGGGTGGGTGTGCTGCTGGCAGGCGCCTGTGGTGGCGGCGGGCCGGCGAGCTCGGAGGCGAGTTCCGAGCCTCTCGATCCATACTCCGAGGCGGCGCAGTATACGGTTCCGCCGGAGTGGACGTTCGCCGCCCAGCTCGGCTCTCCGGTGGTTGAGTCGAGTGGCGGCATGGTAGCGACCGACGCGCGGCTGGCGACCGATGTCGGCGTGCAAGTCCTGGACGAAGGCGGCAACGCCATCGACGCGGCCGTGGCGACGGCGTTCGCCTTGGCCGTCGTGTACCCGGCGGCCGGCAACATCGGCGGCGGAGGGTTCGTCGTGCTGCGGCTGGCGAGTGGCGAGGTCGCGGCGCTGGATTTTCGGGAGAAAGCGCCGATGGCCGCCAGCCGCAACATGTACCTGGACGAGGAGGGTGAGCTCACGCGCGACTCGATTATCGGGCATCGGGCGGTGGGCGTTCCTGGCAGCGTCGCCGGTCTGTGGGAAGCGCACCGACGCTACGGTTCGATGTCGTGGCAGCAGGTCATGGAGCCTGCGATTCGCCTGGCCGAGGAGGGGTTCATCGCCGACGCTAGCTTCGCGCGGTCGGCAGGGTCGCGAAAATTCGAGCGGTTCGATGCTTCGCGCCGGCTGTTCTGGCCCGACGGTGAGCCGCTCGAGGAGGGCGACACCTGGAGCAACCCGGAGCTAGCGGCGGTGTTGCGTCGGATCAGCGAGCGCGGTCCCGAGGGCTTTTACGAGGGCGAAACCGCCGAGCTGATCATCGCCGAGATGGGGCGTGGGGGCGGCCTGATCACGCACGAGGATCTGCGGGCCTACGAGGCGAAATGGCGCGACCCGGTGGTGTTCGACTATCGGGGCTATGAGGTGGTGTCGATGCCGCCTCCGTCATCCGGTGGGCTGACGCTCGCTCTGATTGCAAACATCATCGAGGGCTATGACCTGCGCCAGCTCGGCTGGCACAGCCCGGTCGCGATCCACACCGTTACCGAGGCCATGCGGCGCGCCTTCGCCGACCGCAACCACTGGCTCGGCGACCCCGATTTCGTCGACAACCCCGGCGACATGTTCCTGTCAGAGGAGTACGCGGGCCAGCTGCGTGCGTCGATCCGGCCGGATTCGGTCACACCCTCGGACAAGATCCAGCCGGACAGCGGGAGCGATGGCAGCGAATCGATGCACACGACGCACTTCTCGATTGTCGACGCCGCCGGCAACGCGGTGGCCCTGACCACGACCCTCAACCATGGCAATGGCTCGGGTGTCACGGTCACCGGCGCCGGCTTCCTGCTCAACAATGAGATGGATGATTTCGCCTCCAAGCCGGGATCGCCCAATGCCTTCGGGTTGGTGCAGGGTGAGGCCAACGCCATCGAGCCGGGCAAGCGAATGCTCTCGGCGATGACACCGACCATCGTCGTGTACGAGAATGAGGCGATCCTGGTGACCGGGGCCAGCGGCGGTCCGACGATCATCACCGGTGTGTTCCAGATCATGACCAACGTTCTCGACTACGGGTTCGACATCGGCACCGCGGTGCGATTACCGCGCTTTCACCAGCAGCACCTACCGGATGTCCTTCGGTACGAAGCCGACGGACTGTCCGCCCAGCTGATCGCAGAGCTGAAGGGAATCGGACACGAGATGATGGCGGCTCGCTTCCGTATCGCCACCGGGGCATCCCTGTTGCGGGTCGGGGGGGGCTGGACCGGGACCCATGATCCACGTGCCCTAGGGAAGGCACGGGGGCAGGAGTAAACCCGCCCAACGGATTGTCGCCGCGACGGACAGCGAATGAGGGAAACGGGAGAGGACCACGCGCCAGCCAAGCGATTTCCGACCCACGGCCATGCCGGCGTGGTGTTGGTGCTGTTGCTGTGGGCATTGAACTGGACTCTGCCGGGCCTGCGAACGCACCTGTTGTTCTTTCCGCTGTGGCTGGGATACTGCCTGACAGTGGACGGCCTGGCGGTGGCGAGCAGGGGCAGCTCGCTTCTGACCCGGAGTCGCGCCGGCTACGTGAGCTTGTTCCTGGTGTCAGCGCCGGCGTGGTGGCTGTTCGAGGCCATCAACCTGCGCACCCACAACTGGCTCTACCTGGGGCGCGAGCAGTTCAGCGACCTGGAGTATTTCCTGCTCGCGTCGCTGAGCTTCTCGACCGTCATCCCGGCCGTGTTCGGGACCGCGGAATGGGTTCGCGGCTGGAGTTGGATCGAGCGGCTCGCCTCCGGCCCCAAGCTCGCCGGTCCTGGTCATCGCCGCGCCTTCATGTTCGTGAGCGGGTGGCTTGGCCTGGCGCTCTTGCTGCTGTGGCCGCGGTACTTCTTCCCTCTGGTGTGGGTCTCGATCTGGTTAATCCTCGAGCCAATCAACGCCTGGCGCGGTCACCCGACCTTGCTCGGGCCGCTCGAGCGGGGCGACTGGCGCCCGCTCCTGTCGATGGCTCTGGGCGGCCTGATGTGCGGCTTTTTCTGGGAGCTGTGGAACTTGCACGCCTATCCGAAGTGGACCTATCGGGTGCCGTACGTGGACTTCCTGCGTGTGTTCGAGATGCCGTTGCTGGGTTATCTGGGCTACATCCCCTTCGCGTTCGAGCTCTACGCTCTTTACCACCTGGTAAGCGGATTGGGCTCAGATCGGTACCACGACTACCTTCGTGTGTGACCATTTTGCGCTTACAGCATCTGAGGGTGCGAGCGAACGTGTGCGTAGCGGGGACCCCACCACGTCGAGTGAAAGAGGCTGTGATCGGCGTGCAGGAGGAATGACCTGCCCAGGTCCGGCAAGGCAGCTCTGAGGAAGTTCACCGGGCCGCCGCTGAGGGCCGGGAGCAGGGCCGTGACCGAGCGTTCAGTCGCGTTGTAACGGCCCGCCCAGCCGACCGAGACGGGCAAGGGCGCGCGGCGCCAGGTAGGGTCCGTCCCAATGCAACAGTCGGGCATTCTGCACCGCCGCCGCGCGTGAGAGCGCCTCTCTGGCATTCTCCAGATACCGAGGTCCGATCGACTCCAGCGCGATCCCGAGGTAATAGTCGATCATCGCCTGCGCCCGCGGAGAATCAGACGGAACCCGCACCGACCGCAATCGCCGAACTGCCGCATCCCACATTCGAGCCTGCATCAGGACACCGGCAACGTTCAACTCGGCAACCCATCGCGGGACTGTGGCGTCGGTCGAGGCTCCGGCGGCGTTCCCGGCCGCCCAGACCGCCGCGTAGGCCTGAGCCGGGTCGCCAGGAGCGATGACCGAAGGGCTGGTCCCGAGCGTGATCTGGACGCTGATCGTCGCCGTGCCACGACGGAGTCCGACGGTGACATCCGAGCCCGGCGCATGGCGATCGATTAGCTCGCGGACCTCGGCTGCACGCTCCGGTGGCACGGAATCGACCGCGACGATTGCGTCGCCGATGCGCACCCCCGCCTGCTCAGCGGGACCATTCGGAGTAATGTCAAAGACAATCGGGTATGAGCCCGCCTCGCTGTCGAGGACGAGCGCGCCAAGCCATGCACGCGTGCTGGTGAAAGGCCGTTCGAGACGATCCACGAACCGCGCGAGCGACCCTGAATCCTCGAGGGGAACCCGGATTCGATCGGGTGTCGACGGTCCGGGTGCAGCCGGCCACACCCAGAGGTCGGCGTGTGAGGCGAGCAGATCGTCCGAAAGTACGGCCAACAGATACACGGAACCACCGAGCTTGGCATCGTACTCGGATTGCACGCCGTTCCAGTCGACATTCCCCGCGACCGGTGACGCGAGCTCGGCGAGGTCTCTGAGTCCAGCCGCGGTCAGCCCCGCGCCTTCGGCGAGACTCGGATCCGTGTCGACGCGCTCGAGATAGATCCAATGATCGACCGCCAACATTGCCTCCCGGAGTCCGTCGACCACGGTACGGGCGCCGTGCTCGTCGCCCCCCAAGACCCCGAGAAACAGGACGCTCAGTCGCAGGCTGATGTCGAGCGTCAGAAGGTCACGATCGAGCAGCCGTACCGAGTCCTCGTACATTCCCCCGGCGGTTTGGGTAACCGTGATGCGATATTGGCCGGGCGCGAGCTCGAGATAGGGCGCATCGGGAGCGTTGCCCGACGTGTCTGCAGAGCCCGCCGGCCGCGGCACCTCAGGGGAACCGTTAACCAGCACCGTGGCCCCTTCGGGCAGGGACTTCAGGACGATGGTCCCACGCAGGGGCTCCAGTATCAGACCCCCAGCGTTGAAATCGACCAGGCTGTCGACTTGGACGCGCGTTCGAAGAGGCCGGTAACCGTCGATCTGGACTTCGATTTCATGGCTGCCAAGAAGCAGGTCGTCGACGACGAACCGGCTCGAGAATTCCCAGCTCGGGTACCGGGCGGCGGCCCCGCGCAGCAACAGATCGGCAGAAGCGATACCCTCCGTCGTTCCAATCGGTTGGCCGTCCAGCAGCACCTTCGCTCCCGATGGACGCGTGTACAGCATTACCACCGCGCTGTCGCGCTCCAGGACGACGTGACGCTGGACCGTGTTGCCTGCAGGGATCTCGAGAGTGTCGCGGAACCGCGCAAAACCGGCACGCGCCGCGACGACCTCGTAGGTTCCGGCAACGAGCGCAACCGGCTCGAAACTGGAGCGCGTCGTGACTCCGTCGACGGTGATGTGAGCATCGTCCGGGGAGATCGTCAGCAGCAGATACCCCACCACATCGGAGCGTGTAGCGTCGAAAAGCGCGGCCAGCTTGGGTGAAACGAGGTGGCGCTCGATCTCGAATCCCGGTTGAACCAACAGCAGGCTCTGCAGGTCGCTCCTGGCCGCATCCTCATCACCCAGGTTGAGATGGGCTCGGGCTCGATGGTAGAAGCTAAGAACCAGGAGATCGGGTTCGTCCGAGGCCCGGGAGCCGGCACCGCTTGGTTGCAAAAGCGCGATCAAGCGCGAAAACAGCGGGATCGAGTCGGACTGTGCGGCCGAGCTGAACAACTGCTCAGCTTGCGCATACAGCTCAGCCGGCGACTGCGGTTCCGATGGAGTCTGCATCGCGTCCGCCGCTGGCAGCGTGGCGATCAGCCAGAGCGAGGCCCCGACGACGATCGGGCGCCAAGCCGGCCTGCTGGCCGCGCCGGTTGCGCCTCTCATTCCAGCACCATGACGGCCGCGGTGTCGCGGTCAGCGATCAGGAGCCTTCCGGCGCCATCGACGGCGATGTCGCGAGGGCTGCCGAGCCGAACCCCACCAGGGAGGTTGGGCCCTGCCGAGCCCAATAGCTGTCCACTCGGGGCGAAGATCTCGATCGTCCTGGCATCGCGATCTAGCACGTAGATATTGCCTAGCTCGTCGACCGTGATCGCCTCGGCGCGTTTCCAGCGGCGTGAAACGACGGGCTGGCTGGCGGCGCCATCGGCAGCAAAGCGGACGACGGTGTTGTTCTTGCGATCGAGGACGTAGAGCCGCCCATCGGTATCGCGGGCGATGTCGACCGGCTCCGGCCTGCCTCCCTGGATCAAGGTTCGGAGGTAGGTCTGGTCGGGTCCGAACTGCACGAGACGCCTGTCATTCCTGTCCAGGAGGAACCAGTTTCCGAACAATCCCGTTTCCGCCGCGCGCAACTTCTTGAGTGGCTGCGGCTTGTCCGCTTTGCGGCCGACGAACGTCGCGTGCCCGATCTGGTCGGCTCGGGTAACAAAAGATTCCGTGAGCACGAACGGTGTGCCGTCAATACCCCACCACGGGCGTCTGGCGCCGGAGACCGTGCGACGCCTTTGCACCGTGCCGTCGGCGTCAGTCATCAGAACCGTGTCCTTGTCGTCGTCGACGATCAGTAACCGGCCGATCGAATCGGCGGCGATTCCGATCGGGCGCTTCACCGCACCGCCGCCGAGCGCAAGGACCCCGGCGCGCGACCAGACGGGCTGGCCTGCTCGTGGGCGGATGAGAGTCCGGTGGAGCAGGGTCAGCCGTCGTTTCGCAGCCGCGACCTGTTGCTGTACCTCCTGCTGCTCGCTGTTGACGAACTCATCGACGATCGCCTGGAGGGTCTGGGCGGCCGCTTGCCACTGGCCCTGCCGGTACAGCACCGCCGCGAAGGCGAACATCGCCCGGGGTGTCCACCGATTGCGCGGCTCGTTCTCGATCGCATCCACGAGCATACTGGCGGCTTCATCTTCCTCGCCCAGCAGCAGGCTGATCTCACCCGCGCGTGCCTTGGCCAGCGTTCGCCACTCGAGCACCGGATATGCGTCGGGTCCGAAGACGAGGGGTATTCGACGAAACGCGCTCCGCGCGCGCTCGAAGTCTTCGGTCGAGCGCGCGGTCGTGACGACGATCGCCGCCTGCAGCGCCTGTCCTCCGGCGGCACTCGGCGTCCTTGGGTAGCCATCGATCAGCCTTTGGGCGGCATCGTTACAGGCTCGATAGTCCCCGAGCCGGAACCAGCCCAAGGCGATCCGCAGCAGCGCGTCATCAGCCCATTCGCTGGAGGGAAACTGCTCCACGAGGAAGCCGTACTCCTCGAGTGCGGCATTGAGATCCCCTTCACTCTCGATGCGCTCGGCGCTCAGAAAGACAAGGCGGGCTGCGCTCGATTCCTGGGTAGTTTCCCCGTTGCGGTTACCCAATAGCAGCACGAGCCCCAACACGAGGCACACCACCCGGATCACTGCATGCTTCCCAACATTGCGCATGGAGTCCTCCAGACGTTCACTCGAGCGCGGCAAAGATGCGCTGGCTGGCTCTGACGATTCTCTCGGTTCGGCGAATGGTCTGCCCAACACCCGGCCAGAAGAACTCTAGCTCGTGCTCGCCGGCCACGATACGTGCCTGGAAGGGTGTCACGTCCACGAACCGGCCATCGATGCTCACCCGGCAATTGCCGGGTGTCGCAGCGATCTGCACCGGGAAGGAGACTGGCAGTCGGATCTCGCGCAGGCCGTCGGGGGAAACCTCGAGCGTCAGCGACTGGTGGAGGTAGACGTCGGCGGCGACGATCTCGATTTCATGTGTCCCCGACGGCAACTGGATCTCGTGCAGCGCAGAGGGCTCGTAGGTCGTGCCGCCGATCTTCAGGACCACGGCATAGTTCGGTGCGATCACTCGCAGCATACCGGGAGGGGTGTCTGGAATCATCGGGAAGTGGAGGGTCTCGGATTGGATTTGGTCGCTGCTCAGATCGGACCGGGCGAATTCCCAGCTCGCGGTCTTGTATCCCTGCAGGTCGAGCCGCAGGCCGTGTCGTCGACCTAGATCGAGATCCAGCTGCAGGGGCGTCACGCCGTCGAGCGTCTGTCCATCGAGCGAGACACTGGCGCCCGCGGGCCGACTCGTAACGGTGAAGATCGCCAGATCGCTCGAGACTACCGTGCCGAGAGGTGGAGCGGCGCGTTTCCCTGCCATCCCGGGTGACTCCGGCCCAGCCTCGGGCGGCGCGAGGTCGGTGGGCCATTCCTCCGGCATGAACGGGCCGAGCGTGATTCTCGTACTCGCAAGCACCACTCCCTCGCGGCGCATTTCGAGTCGGATCAGATCGCCGGTGCGGCCGACGATCTCGAGTTCGGCGGGCGAGACGAGGCCGGTATCACGGTCGTCGAGCCAGATTGCGGCTCCCGGCGGGTACTCGCCCACCTGAATCCACCAGGTGGCCTCTGCTGCCGCCGGCCGCGTTCTGGGCGATGGGCTCGACTCGGTCTGGTCGTCGTCGCTCCGCTGGCGCGACGGCGGTGTGGTCGCGCTTTCGACCACCGGCTCCTGTGGTCCGGCTTGCGGCTCCGGCGAACTGGGACTGGAACTGCCTGAGGGGCTCAGCACGACGAGCGCCAGGATCGACGCCCCGACCACCACAAGAGCGAGCAGTAGCATCACCCGCAGACGAGCTCGCGGAGGTGTGGCTGAGCCGACTCGGGTCTCCGACGCAGTCGGTTGCGGTGCGACCACGGTGGCGGCGGATGGCGCCCTGTCGCCGGAGGGCAGGACCACGGTTGCCCCGGCATCGGCTGTGTGTTGGATGGGCGCATCGAGCACCACCGTACGGTCGGGCCCCAGCGCAGACGCATCCAGAAGTATCGTCGCGTCGATGCGCGCACTGTCTT
>JACZXM010000071.1 GCA_022571615.1 Acidobacteriota bacterium
CGAGCACCGCGATGGCTGTGAATCCCGGGTTCTTCAGCAGCATGCGGGTGGCGTAACGGAAGTCCTGCCAGACACTGTCCATCGGTCCTCTCACGTTGCGCTCACGATGGGGATCGTGTGGAAGGCCGCCAGATACTCCGGCCGCCGGTAGCTTCCAGGCGAAGTCGAGCGCCTGACGCCAGTACCAGATGCGAGCACGCCAAGCGCCACGCTCCCGGCTGGCCATGTGGAAGTTCTCCTCGAGGTCGCCCAGTACGTCGCGGCGAAACTCGGGCGGCAGGAAGCGCGTGATCAAGGTGGCAGCTGCGGCCGGAACCTGGAGGCGCGGGCGTGGGCTGCGGGTCGTGCTCACCGCGGCAGCCCTTCCTCGACCCCGTCCCACATCGACAGCAAAGCATCACGAGATTCGCGCAGCCGCGCGATGGCGTCGGGCTCGAGACTGAAGAACCGCTTGGCGCGTCCGCCGCGTTCGGAGGTGGGCTCGCCGAGACGTGACGCCACGAGGCCCTTGGCCTCGAGGCGGCGCAGGGCAACGTATACCGCTGCATGGCTCGCTTCTCGACCCGCACGCGCGGCGATCTCCTCGAGGATCGGCACCACGTAGGCGTGCTCACCTAGACGGGCCACCGCCAGCAGCACGAGCTGTTCGAATTCGCCGAGTGATTCGCGTCCCATGATGTCGACCTTAGAGGTCCTGCTATCTACGCCAGGATTGATTTCCTTGCAATGCTAAACATATAGATGCCAGGGTGCAACTGCAACAGCCATTCGATTCTCGCGAGCGTCCGTCGGATCGACCCTGTCAGTAGGTGTACACGACCTGTGCCTCGCCGCGCTCCCGAATCAGCTTCCGGTAATGGGCAACCATCCCCTCGGCGCGCTGCAGCAGACCGCGCAGCTCACGTTCGGTCAGGTAGGCTCCGAGGCGCTCGCGGACGTCGGCCGCAGCGAGCGCCTGCAGGCCCTCCCAAAATCCCCGCTCGATGGAGACGAGCGCCTGACTGTCGATCCGTGACGAGCCCCGAAACGCTCGTGTGTGGTCGATGAACCACACTCGCCAGTACTCGTCGATGAGAATGTTCCCGCGGTTTCGGTCGATGTTGCCGATCAACACGTCGAACACGTTCATTACGTTCAGTTGACGGTTCCAGCGTTGCACGGCTGGATCGCTGCGGCCAGCCGCGAGACGCTCGGTCTCCGTCATGACTCGTTCGACCCAGACCTGCAGCGTGCCCTGCTTGCGGTCGTAGGTACGCTCGACCACGGGCGGCACATGGCGCACGTTCACCAATTGACTGAGCTCGTAGGCGGCGCACTCGAAACCCGCGCTGTCGCGAAAGAACAGTTCGCCTCGTCTGCTCGCGTACTTGGCTCTGGTGGCACGCTCGTCGACATAGCGGAACACGCCGTAGGCCTCTACATCGCCGTGGCGGAGCAGGACTCGAAACGGCCGTGTCACTCCGCTTGTGAGCTCTTCGGCGCTAACGATCTCCGCTTGGCGCAGGAACTCGAGGAGCTCCGCATCGCTCTGGAACGGCAGCGGCTCGCCATCGGGTCCCAGCCAGGTGTGCGGCGCCAGCTGCACGGCGGCGCCGGCCGCAACCAGTCCCGGAACCAGCAGCATGGCAACCGCCGCGCTGCAAATGGCGACCGACGGCCTCGATGATGAATGGACTCGCTTCATGACGGCTCGAACCGGAGGAGAGCGGTCCCAAGTCTAGCAGGCCGTCGCCGCCCGCTTATGGAAGGCGCGTGCCCATGTTGCGGGCTATTCCGTCGTGCGCAACGCCTCAAGCGCAAACTTGAACGGTCGGGTCCCTTCTCACGTTTCGGGCTGCGGGCGGAGGGCTTGCGCAATCGGCGCAGGGAGGCTTGAATCGCCATCGGAAACACCCCTTGGCTCTGGCCTTCCTCGTTGTGCTTCGCAAGGGCAAATACCAGATTTCAAAGGGGTTTTCCACGTCTCGCCGTTCCTCGGCACACTGCGATACTCGAGTAAAAAAAGAGGTGTTTCATGCTTGGCTTCATGCGGTTATCGATCAGAGGGGCGATCCCTTTTTCGCTCCTTGTGCTCGTGCCAATGGTTTCTGTGGCACGGACGGCCAAGAGCGGCGCCAACCTGACCACGCGAGCGGATCCACCCTTCTTGGGCACGATCGACATCGACCCGAACATCATCACCCCGTCGGATCCGACCTCGTTCCAGAGCGCGTCGTACGCCGAGCAGGGTTCTCGAATGATGTTTGACCGACGGGTCAACGACTGGATCACGGTCAACGCATACCTGTTCGACGCAAGCTTTGACGACGGACTGATCGTCGAGATTCAGGTCAATCCCGAGTTCGGCAGTTCCGATGCTGCTTTGACGGAGGCGCAGAAATACGGGTCGGTCATCGGTCAATTGCCGACTGCCCTTCGAACCGACCTGGAGACCGTCTGGATTCACAAAGGCACTGAGCCGTTCGGAGGCGGGAACAACAACCTGCTCATCCACACCGGCCAAGCCGATCTCTATGCAACTGACGGCATCCTCGAGGAGACACTCATGCATGAGGCGTCGCACACGTCGCTCGACGCCTATCACGAATCCGTATCCGGTTGGCTTGACGCTCAGACCGCCGATGACGAGTTTATTTCTATCTACGCGCGCGATAATCCGGATCGCGAAGATATTGCGGAGAGCTTCTTGGCCTATTTGGCCGTGCGGTACCGGTCAGGTCGGATCTCCCAATCCCTCTATGACACGATATCGCAGACGATGCCAAACCGGATTGCCTACTTCGATGATCAATCGTTTGACATGTATCCGATTGAGAACTAAAGGCGGGGGCGCCCGCCAGGATCATTCGCTGGCAGCCGTGGACACGCGGAGCTTGTTGGAGAACCCGGACTTCTTGGAGCCGGCGAGGGCGCGGACCCGGAACCTGTAGGTCGTGGCCGGCGTCAGGTCGGCGATCGTCACCTCGTCGACGTCGGCCCCCACGATCGCGCCAATACCGAATCTCTTTCCCGGCGGCTTCATCTGAATCTCGAACGAAGTCTCGTTGTCGGATCGATCTTTCCAGCGCAAGGAGACCTCCGTGGGTGCCAGCCCTACCACGCGGAGATTCTTGGGCTTCCTGGGTTTGGAGGGAGCGAACTCGGCCGCCGAGTGGACGATCACCCCACTGACCAGTGTCAGGACGGACGACAAAGTACGGATTTCTTGGTCCGGAACCGACAGGTAGTGGTCGCTCAAGACCACCAGATCGGCCAGCTTGCCGACCTCGATCGAGCCCAGCTCCTCTTCATCGAACGTATGCCAGGCGCCGCCCGTGGTGTAGATCCGAAGCGCCTCCATCCTGGTGATCTGCTGACCAGCGTTCACCACCCTTCCGGACGCGTCCCTCCCCGTGACCATGTGGTAGAGCGAGATCCAGGGACTCATGGGGCTGATGGCCGAGGCGTCGGTCCCGGCCGACAGCGAGATGCCGCTGTCCAGGAGGTCTCGATACGGGGGCCCGCTGCCGCCCAGCAGGTACTGCTGGTTCTGAACCGTCGCGCCGGCACCTAACCGGTCGAGCCGGCCGATGTGGTCGGCGCCGATCGAGAAAACGTGCTCGACCGCCCAACGCATCTCGGCGATGGGGACGACCGAGTCGACCGCCTCGAAAGCGGAGATGTGGGCTTCGTTCTCCCCCGGGCTGATCGAATGCTGGCGCAGGGCCCAGCCGCGCTCCGCGATCTGCCGGTAGGCATCCTCGAAGGGCGCAGTCGTGGAGCCGAAGTTGCCGACCACGAATTCTCCGGTTGCGGCAAAGTCGAGCATGTCGTCCCCTCCGCCCAGATCCTCCAGCTCCTGCAAGGCATCTTCCGTATTCAGAACAACCTGATAGATGCCGCTTCCATCGGTTTGGGTGCCCGTACCTCCCGCGGAGATGCGAATCCGCAGCAGCAATCCTCCCCTCCGCCACAGGTCGAGAAAGTGTTCTTCGCACAGGGTGCCGGCCGGGAGCCGACCGAAGCCGCCGCACCCCGAGTAGTTCTGCACCATCGTCAGCCCCAGAGAGGCCGAGAATCGCATGTACTCTTCCACCGTCCGCAGGGCCTCGTCGTTCGTGAACCCATCGAACAGAGCCTGGACGGGAGCATCCGTCTGCCCCCTGTTGAACTCGCCGGCCGCGCTGACGCCGATCCCATGGGCCTCGAAGTACTCCTTTCCCAGAGTGTTGGTCACGGCCGGACCGTCGAACCCCGTGTGCAGGTAGACGGGGTGGCTCGGCGCGGCACCGTCCAGCTCCCCGAGCGTCGGCAGCCGGTTCTCGGCAAACTGGCTCGGAGTGAATCTGCCCAGAACGGTGATGAACTCACCGGCCGGCACCGAGGCCGTGCGCTCGGTCACCGCGCTGAGCAGGTCCGAGATCGTGAAGACCCGCTCGATGGCCGAGAGGAGGTGTCCGGGTATATGCGCATCGCGGAAATAGTGGATGTGGGTGTCGATCAGGCCCGGGGTCACCGTCCTCCCGCCGAGATCGATCGCCTGGCCGTCAGAGCCCTCGACAGAGACGTCGTCACCGACCTCCACGAACCGTCCGTCGCGGATCCTGACCGCCGAGACGACGCGGTCAAACCTGTCCATCGTCAGGATGTTTCCATTGATCAACACGAGCTCACCCGGGTCCTGCCCGCCGGCCCCCGCGCCGGGCTCGGCCAGGCCGGGAACGCTGGATCCAAGCGAGAGCAGCAGCACCCAGCGCAGAGCCATTCGCACGGTCATCCTGACGTTCCTTCTCCGCAGGGGGGCCCGTCGCAGACCGGTCGCTCTCATGGTATTTGTGACCCGATTGGCTAGCTGATCGCTGTCAAGCAACCGTAAATCTGTGCAAAGATTTGTCAGGGAAGCCTCTTTTGTTCCTCACCGGATGACGATGACGCGGAGCGACTGCTTTGACTGCCACAAGTCAGTGCCACGAGAGACGCTGCGGGTCGTCAGCGGGCAAAGCGCGTAAGCTTTATCCTGCTATTTCGCGGCCATCTAACGAATCGAGCTGGAACCAGAGGAATGAGCCGCAATCGGACGCAGTCCGGACCGCCGCCAAGTGCCTGACAAAGCGAATGTTACGGAAGTAGAAGGAAGCAGCGGGAATCAGCCGCAAACCTGAGATGTCGAACAAGCGGCTCGGCGTTGCGTTGCGGATCGGCGCCAGCCTGGCGCTGGTGGCTGGCGTGCTGTGGTGGGCGGACCCTCAGGAGGTGGCGGCCAGGCTCGTCGGGGTCTCGCTCACCGGCTTCTCGATCGTGGTGCTGCTGCACACCGGCGACCGTCTGTTGATGGCGTACAAGTGGCGCCGGTTGCTGCGCGCCCGCGATCTGCCGATCGGCCACGGTGAGGCGATCCGCGTTTACTACGTCAGCTCGTTCGCCGGGGTGTTCTTGCCCATGACCGTGGGTGCCGATCTGGTCCGCCTTGGGGCCATGCGGCGCAGTGAGATCTCCTCCAGCAATCTGGTGGCCTCGATTGCCATCGAACGAGCCCTCGGCGCCGTCTCGCAGGGCCTGTTCTGCCTCCTGAGCCTGGGCTTGATAGCAAGTTTGAGGTTGAAGCTGGAGGTCCCGTTCGCGGGCCTCGCCGCGCTGGTCGGCGCGATGGTGGTCATCTTGACCCTGACGATGCCCTTGTCGTTCCGTCTTGCCAAAGCCTTGGATGAGCGCTGGAGCGGGCGCCCCGGCCTGCTGGGCAAGCTGGCAGTCTTGGCGCACGAGTACGCCGCGTGGCGGCGGCATCCCCGGGAGATCTGGCTGTTTCTGCTGCTGACCCTGTTGGAGGGCTTCTTCCCGATCCTCACCTACGTTGCGGCCGCCGGGGCACTGGGGGTACCGACGACGGTGGTGGAGATGACCGCCGTGGTGCCGATCGTGTACCTGATCGCACGCCTGCCGGTGTCCCTCGGCGGTCTTGGGGCCGAGCAGGGAGGTTTCGTGGTCGCCGCCGCACTGGTGGGGATCGGCAAGGACTCGGCCCTCGCCATGTCCTTTCTGGTGTGGTTCGCCCTGCTGGTGGCGCTGCTCCCCGGCGCGGTCGCCTGGCTGCTAGCGCGTCGCGACCGGGCGCCGGACAGCGTCAGCTCCTGAGCTCGTTGGGCCGGTCTTACTCCCCCGCTTTGGCCACACTCATCTGGCTGACATAGGCTTCGACCTGAAGCACGTTGTCGGACATCTCGATGATGTCGAGCAGCTTGCTGAACGTGGCTTCCTCTTCGATCTGCTCGGCGACATACCACTGCAGGAACTGGAAGGTCGCGTAGTCCTTGCCGTCGCTGGCGGCATCGACGAGCTCGTGGATCGCGGCGGTCACCGCTTCCTCGTATCCGAGCGACAGCTTGACGACCTCCGTTAGCGAGGAAAAATCCGTCGACGGCGCGTCGAGTTGCGGCACGATCGGCTTGGCACCGACCTCCAGCAGGTAGCGCAAGATGCGCATCGCGTGGTTGCGCTCCTCGTCCACCTGCCGGAAGTAGAAGCCAGCGAAGTTCTCCAGGCTGCGTCCTCGCAAATACACCGCTATGGCAAGGTACTGCTGGCTCGCAGCCAGCTCCCGGCCCAGTTGGGCGTTGAGCCTCTCGACCATCGCAGCGTTGATCTTGGCCATCTCAAATGTCCTTTCGCGTGGTGTCGACTACTTGAAGGCCCGATTGTAGCAGCGCTGAGCCTACACAAGCGTTCGATTCGGGGCTATGCTTTCGGGCCGTACCATCTGCTCATCGTCAGCCGTATCATGTCCCAGGGTCCAACATCGTCGCTGCTTCCCCAACCGGCCGCACCGATGCTGACAGAGGACCTTCGAACCCGGAGTTCGTGTTCCATGTCGCAGCCCCAACGTAAGCCCGCGCTGCTTGCAGCCGCCGGTTTGGCGATCATCCTGCTGCTCGTCCTGTCTGCCGTCTCAGCCGCCGCCAGGCCACAGAGCGGAATCGACGCTTCCATTCTCGGGGACGCGGCGCGATCGGATGACGATCGCTACCGCGACCGGGGTTTCAAACCGCTGGAGATCTATGCGTTCTTTGGCATCGCGGACGGCATGATCATCGGCGACCTGATGCCATCGCGTGGTTACCACACGCGCCTGATTTCCGGTATCGTCGGTTCCGAGGGCAAGCTGATCGCGATCCTCTCGACCTCTGCTGGCGATGAGAGCCGCACCGCACGAGGCCGTCAACGGTTGCTGGACGGCATCGGAGAGTCGGTGCCGGACAACCTGGAGATCGTCGCTGATCTGGCCGCCGTGCCCGCCGACAGCCTCGATCTGGTGCTCACCGTCCGCAACTACCACGACCTCGGAGGCCACCAGGCACGTCTGGACGTGCTCCCGGATATCCTGCGGGTGATCAAGCCCGGCGGCACTTTCGCCGTCATCGACGCCTATACCGACAAGCCAGAGGAGCGCGACGAGTCGGTGCACCGGATCAATGACGAGCTCGCCCAGAGCGAGATCACCTCGGCCGGGTTCGAGTTTGTCGCCGCCTCCGACCTGCTGGTGAACGCCGACGACACCTATGATTTCGACGGCCGCGAACGGGCCGGTGTCCGCGGCGCAACGCAGGATGCTCCGATCCATCGCTACTTCATCCACCGCTGGGTCCACAAGTACCGCAAACCAGTTCAGTAGATGCCATTCGGCCCTGGGAACGGGCCGTAGATCCCGTCTGCAAACAAGAGGAGATGACACATGCACAAGCGCTATCGCTGGTTGAATGCCGCGTTCGCGATGTTGTTGCTGCTGGGTCTTGCCGCCGCCGGCTGTGCTGGCGTCGAGGAGGAGGAGGAAGCGATGCCGGCTGAAGAGCCGGTCGCGGAGCCGGCCCCGGCGGCTCTTGACCGGTCGGTGCTCGAGGACGAGACCCGCCCCGAAGACGAGGTGGCGCAGGATACCTCGCGCAAGGCCATCGATGTCTACGAGTTTCTTGGCCTGCAGCCCGGCATGTCGGTCGCCGACGTTTGGCCGGGAGGAGGCTACAACACCCATCTTCTGTCGCGTCTGGTGGGCGCGGAGGGCAAGGTCCACGCCATCATGGGCTTTTACACCGCCGGCGAGTTTGCGACGCTCGAGCCGTTGACCGCCCGCGTGGCGGATGCCCATCTGGACAACGTCGAGATCGTGCTTGCGTTCGATGACATGGAGCCCGACACCGTCGATCTGGCGATCACGGTGCGCAACTACCACGACCAGGAGGATCTGAGTGACGGCCGCCAGGCCGCCGCGGACAGCCTCTACCAGATCGTCAAGCCGGGCGGCGTCGTCGGCATCGTCGAGGTGGCCACCGATCGCGAGGGCTGGGACACGGAAACGCACCGTCTCAACGAGGCGACGGTGATCGAGGAGTTCATCGCCGCCGGGTTCGCGCTCGAGGACCGGTCCGACATGCTGGCCAACCCCGAGGACGACCACTCCACCACTGGCTTCACGGAGGGTCGCCATACGATGGACCGGTATCTGCTCAAGTTCCGCAAGCCCGATGCTGGCGGCGAGGGCGACGACGAGAGCGAGGACGAGGGCGACGACGAGAGCGAGGACGAGAGCGACGACGAGAACGACGACGAAGGCACAGACGAGAGCTGATCCGCGGGATGGGTCCGAGATGATCTCGACGGCGGCTCACCGAACCCCGGTGGGCCGTCGCCGTGTCTTGTGGCAGCCCGTGGCAGAAATGGCAAGATGCCAGGCAGGCAGGACGTGCTCCGTCAGGCGGCCTCGTCCTGAGCGGCGGGTTCCGCCGCCGGGATCCCCGCGTTCAGTCGCAGCAGGATCTCTGCATAGGCGCGCAGGTCCGCGTCCGAAGCCCTGGCACCGACAAGTTGGCTCAGCCGCTGCATCACGACTTCCTGACTCACTCCATCCTCCCCGGCGCTGATGACGACGATCCCACCGTGGGAAGAAACCCCGAGCCCGAGACGAGCGAGCTTCGGCGGCGTGAGCACATAGGCCAGGGTCTGCGGATGGCGCAAGAAGGCCGCTCGGCGCTCGGACGGTGAATCGTACTTGCGGCGCCCGGAATGAAACGTGGCCGCCGACGGCGGCGAGTAGGCGAGGTACGCATCCGCCACCAGGTCACACAGGTGGTCACCGAGTCGGTTGGACACCACCATGCGCGCGATCTGGTAGGCGCGCCGGCGATCGACTGGGCTCTTGATGCCGTACTCCGAGGCCAGGCGGCCCGCCTGCTCGACGACCGACGCGATCTGCCGGCGCCATGGACTGAACGGCGAGTGCGCGTGGCGGAAGTAGATCATCTGATTCCAGCGCAAGCGCCGCAGCGCGAACAGAAGGTCCCTCAGCATTCCCGCTCTCTCGTTGGTCCCGACCAGGACATCCGGTTGGTGGCGTCTGCCCGGGGTCGGAAGTTTCCGCCGTCGAATCTCGTACCGAACGCGCGAGGCTGCCAGTATATTGCGCAGGAGGATAGCCTGCATTTCTCAACGGGGTGCGTAGCGAGGGGGCGGAAAGGGGCGTGGAACCAAGGCGCGCGAGGGAGGGCGCCGCAGGCGTACTCTATGCGGTACGTCGAGGAGCCCGACCGAGTGCAACGCCCTAGACGCG